>SEDW01000121.1 GCA_004193325.1 Pseudomonadota bacterium
CAGCTTGATGCGGTGAGCATACTGATCAAAAAGGAAGTGCGCTTGGGACTGAAATGAAGCGCGTGGAAAAAGAGCGGCCCCTGCACCGGCACGAGCGCAAAAAAGCTCATAATGCAGCCCGAAAGAACGATCAGACAGACGATAAGTGGCAGCTGATTCGTCTTCCTCTCGCTCTTGACGAAGGGAATACTTTCGTTCTTTTCCGTCCGCATCGATGGTTCGAGGATGACGAGGAAGACCAGGGGAAAGGCCACGGCGTAGAGGAGAAAAGGTGTTCGCCAGGAACTTTCTTCAGCTAAATATCCGGCCGCGATCTGAAAGAGAATACCCCAGAGACCCATGAGACCCGCCTGAAAGCCAAGCATACGCCTGAGCGTAAACCCTTCATAATGTGAGGCAAGCGTGGTGCTCGTCGTCATCATGATTCCCGCCACACCGATTCCAAAAAAGAAACGCGTGGCGATCAAAGCGTAGACGTCCTCCGCCCAATACCCCTGCACTCCGAAGAGTCCGAAGATAAGGAGGCCCATGATGAGGATTGGAAATCGTCCCCAGCGGTCGACCAAAAACCCAATCACGCCGGCCGAGAGGGCAATGGCGAGAGCAGGAGTCATGAGCACAAGTTTTGAGAGGAGTTGAATTTCGGCTTCACCGGCAAATTCGAGCTGCAATGCCGGAAGACTCGGCGATAGCATCGCTGCCATCATCACCGGAAGGGAGGCTGAAAGGAAAGTGAGTGCCAGGGCCCGCTTGTGCATGAAAGGTCTCGCCAAAATTTTGCGTATCCGTGATTCCGAGTTTATCACGAATGAATTTGGGCTCTCGCATCAAAAAATGCAAAAGCGTTGCGCAAAATTCGAACAGAAGCGCTAAGGAGCCTTGGCGGGAGTGGAATCGCTGAAGACCACGATGTCGCCAGCCCTAACCGGAGAATCAAGAAGATACTCCCGAACCCTTGCCGCGCGCCGCGTTTCCTGACTTGTAACAAAACGGAGAATGGCGATCTCTTTGAGGTTCTGACCGATGACGCGCGAGGAATCAGGATCGATGATCGGCGTCGCCCGATAGACCGAAGCGCGGGTGCGTTTTTCGCCCTCAGGCACATCGACGAATATCCAGTTACCGCCGGTCACCTGAGCGACAGTCGATTCCAGAGCATCGTTTTGTGGGAGAAAGCGTCCGACGATATCCCCGAAAGCGTCCTCGAGTATGCGTTTGTCACGAAAGCCAAGGCGATAGTGCTTCAACGCTTCGGTGACATCACCCTGCTGCTCGTAGAAGACGCCGAGGTTATGGTGAGCGATCGTGTTCTTGGCATCGGAGCCGAGGACTTCGTTCCACTTGGCAGCGGCTTCGGTCCACTGGCCATCGTCGGCATCATCGATACCCTCATCGATCGTCTTGGCCGTCGTGCTGCTTGTGCCCATGCTGTAGAGGTGACGTACAACCGGCTCGGACGGAGGACAGCTGAAGAAATTGATGTCGGCGAGCATTGCCGAACTCACCATGGATTCAAACTGAGGCTTTTTAAGTCCAGGGTCTTTGGAAAAAGTCGAGAACTCGGAAATGCTTTTACCAACGCGGTCGAGAACCACTTTCGCCGAAGACTTATTATAGAGGCTCATGCGGTAGACCTGCTGATAGCGGGTCGTCTTTACGACCGGAGCCCGGCGTCTTTTCTTAACCTCTGGTCCGATCTCCATGCCATTGGCAAAGCCCATCGTCCCAAGTCGCGGCACACCGTAGGACGGAAACCAGTCGTAGGTCGACTGATCGAAGAGGAGAAAGGATTGCGACTTTACGCTGTCGTCCGAGACTTCCTTGTGCTCCATACGGATGCGGAGGAGGCCGCTGCTGGATTTCGCGAATTTATTGAGATGCAGATCAAAGGCTTCATCGGCCGCGGCGTTGCCGACGTTCAGGGGCTTATCGATGATGCGGATGTCGGTGTAGAGCGGGCAGAGGCGCAGCGTATCGATGATCTCTTCTTTGACTGAAGGCTCAAATTCGCCTTCGAGAAGAAGAGCCAGTTTGCCAATATCGCTGTAGTGCGGAAGCAAGACTTGATTGAATTCAACCTTGGTTTCACCTGACATGCAGGACGTCAGCAGTCCCATCATGAGCAGAAAACGAGGAATCGTAAAGTTTCGCTGCATAGCTCCGTCCCGTCCAGTTGCGCGGACCCCGGTTGGCCAGGTCCGCTGCCTCCAGTTTAACAGATTTTCAGCATAAGCCCGATAGATAGTCGCAAAAGAGGGGTGAACTCAGGGGACAGGCAAGGGCTCATCTAGCGGCCGCTCGGCCCGTACCAGCTCTTTGGGAAGACGGGTCTTGCTCCAATAGTGCTTTGGTCCGCCCTTTCTTTCCCATTCCTGCTGGAGGGCAACGCGGGTCTCTTTGGGCTTTTGCATGATCTCGTGACAGGTCTTTGAGCAGCAGCCCTCGAATTCCTCCTTGCAGCTCGGACACTGGAGAAAGAGGCGGTTGCAGCCTTCAAAACGGCAATTGGAATGATTGTCCCAGGCGTTATCACACTGGTGACAGGTAGCGAGGACATCATCAGTGATGGCTTCGTTCAGGCGTTTGTCAAAAACAAAATTTTTGCCGCGATAAAGGGTTGGAAGCCCCTCTTCCTTGATCTGCCGCGCGTAATCGATGATCCCGCCGTGCAGCTGGTTCACATCCTTGAATCCATGAAACTTGAACCAGGCGCTCGCCTTTTCACAGCGAATGCCGCCGGTGCAATAGAGCAGAAGTTTTTTATCTTCCTGCCCTTTCAGGGTGTCGAGCATCTCAGGCAGAGCATCACGAAACGTATTGGCCACGGGAAGCAGTGCGTTATCGAAACGTCCGACTTCACATTCATAGTGATTACGCAAATCGACTACGATCGTTTCCTCTTCGGCCATCGCCTCATTGAATTCACGTGCTGTGAGGTGAGTCCCGACCTGGGTTACATCGAAGGCGGAATCGGTGAGACCGTCGGCGACAAGTTTTTTACGAACCTTGATTGTCAGCTTGGTAAAGGCTTCGCTTTTTTCCTCAAGGGCTATCTTAAAGGGAATTTCTGGAAATATCTGATGCACTGCAGTTCGGAAAAGTTCGAGGTTTTCGGTCGGGAGAGTGACCTGGGCGTTGATACCCTCTTCGGCGAGGTAGGTCCGGCCCAAAACACCAAGGCTCGACCACTGCTCACGCATCGACTCCATCATCTCGTTGAGATTTCGGAGGTGGACGTAACGGTAGAAAGACAGCGTCGTCATCGGGCGCTGGTCATTTTCACTCGTGATTACGGCTGTTTGTGAGTGGGATTGCGTCATTTTGACGTTTCCTTTCCTATCGCGGACTTGAGACTCTGGCGGAGCCTCGAGTCGGCCTCATTTGCTGCAGTGCCGGATAATAGCGATATCCCCCCAGTTTGCAAGGCTGTTTGAGGGAAAGTCACTTATGTCCAAGCTTCGGCCAGGGAGAGCTGGAACTTCGAGTCGAGATAAATTATGATCAATGGATCAAGCCCCTTAGCTCATGATTCGACTCGTCTCCGGCCGGCATTTTTATTGCATGACTTGAGGGATAGGAGATTTCTATGCAAGCACTTACCCGAATCGCATGGCTTTTTGCCATTTGCACGGCTCTAGCGAGTTGTCGGCCCTTGCAGCAGGGCAGCTACCTCAAAGACATATACAGCGCCGACGTCAGTGACTCGTCGCGCCGGCACGAGGCGACCGCCGTGGAAATCAACTGGACGACCCGCTCGTCGGGTTGCTCGGGCCTTCTCCTCTCGCCCACTCTCGTCATTACCGCTCATCACTGCGCTTTGAAAGCAGGCAGCAAAATGCAGAGCGGCTGGGCTGTCCTCACATCAAGCCCCGTTGATCTCGTCGTTGACGAAGTGATCGAAGACAACGCTATTCTCGATTACGCCATCGCATCGGTTCGCTGGACGAGTCCCATGTCTTCGGCGCAAACTTTCCCGCCCTATCTGGCAACCTCAGCGGAATCGGTCTTTGCCTCGCAGGTGAAAAACCAGGGGGAACACATCTTCACCGTCGGCTTTCCCGATGACAAAGCCAAAGTATGGAAAAGCACGTATGCGGAAGGCCAGATCAAATATTTCCTCAATCACAAAATGTATTTCAATGTCGGTGTGATCAACGGTAACTCCGGCGGCGGCGTTCTCCTCAAAGAAAACTTTATGTTCATCGGCCTTGCCATCGGTGGAACCAAAGCCTATGCGGACGCTGGCTGGGATAATAATTCGGTCGACGATTCCAAGAGCTGGAACTACGGAACCACGAGCTGGGCGATCTATTCGGTCTCCCCCACTCTTCAAAAACAATTTCCGAATGGCAAAAATATTTACTTCAACGAGACCTTTTTTCCGAAATCGAGGATTTTTGTCTCAATTCTCTCCGGCTCATCCGGAAGCGAATTAAAAGTCGCCACCAATCTTGAAAGTGAGAGCGTTGTTCTCTGTCCCAAAGTAATTTATCCCTGCCAGAAATCGAGCGCGGGAGCGGAACTTTTAACTCTCGAAAATGAGGGAAGCGGCCGACGCTTTTACTCAAGGAGCAAAGCGCTCGCGGCCTCGGACCTTCAAAACGTCGGTCTCGTTGCTTTCGACAAGGCCGGAAAAATCGTCGGCCAGAGACGCCTTAGCGTGGAGGCTTCCAAATGAAACTTACGAAACCTTTGATCAGTTGCTTCATCCTCGCCTCAACCCTTAGTTTCGGCTGTAAACAGAAAAAAATCGTGACGGCACCTGCGCCCGTCGAAAGCACAGCGCCCCTGCTAAAATCCGACGTCTGGCAGGGAACGAGCGATCAGGTCGATCCCCAGTTGGGCAAAATCAAAGCCCTGGATTGATCTCTTTCCATCAAGGAAACTTTGCGATAAAGTCGTCCTTTTGATGGCAAGGCGAGGTTTCCCTGTGGCAACACTCACATTTGAAAACATTCATGGCTCCGCCGCTGAGCCCTATCTAAGTGATCTGGCGAGACTGCGCATTCGAGTCTTCCATGACTTCCCTTATCTCTACGAGGGGAGCCTTGCCTATGAAGAACACTATCTTCAAACCTACTTTAACGCTCCGGAAAGTCTCGTCGTTCTCGCCCGAGATGGCGAAAGAATCGTCGGTGCGAGCACGGCGATACCTTTGCATTATGAGGAAGAGTCGCTGATCGCAGCCTTTCGAAGTAAAGGCATGGATGCGATGGACGTCATGTATTTTGGCGAATCGATTCTCCTCTCCGAGTATCGAGGTCAGGGTGCGGGGAAAGAATTTTTTAAGCGTCGACTTCAGCACGCAGAGGAGCAAGGAAAAAAATGGGCAGCCTTCTGTGCCGTTCTCCGAAGCGATGATCACCCGCTTCGACCCTCGCATTACCAGCCTCTCGACCCTTTCTGGCAAAGCCAGGGATTTGCCAAGGCGGAGGGCATGATCGGCAGCCTGCGCTGGCTCGATCTTGGCGAAAAAGATGAGACTCTAAAGCCGATGCAGTTCTGGTTGAAAGAAGTGAAGAGCCTTGAAGGAGGAGATCATGCTTAGAGATAAAGTACGCATAGCGACAGTGAATTATCCTCAGGAACGTGTCAGCAGCTGGGAGGATTTTGCGGAGCGGGTGACCTATTGGGTAGCCCTCGCCTCAGATTACGCGAGCGATTTCGTTTGTCTCCCAGAGTTTTTGACTCTTCAGCTCCTCTCGCTCGAAAAGAAAAAACTGATCGGCCGCAAAGCTGTCGAGGCACTCGATAAATATTCGGAGCCGTTTTATGCCCTGATGAGCGACTTGGCTTCGACCCACCAAATTCATATCATCGCGGGGACTCACCTGAGCAGCAATGCGAAGGGCGAGACGGAAAACGTCTCCCACATATTTTTGAAAGACGGCAGTCATCATCGTCGGGGCAAAGTTCACATCACCCCGAGCGAAAAGCGCGCCTGGGGCGTGGAAGGCTGGGATGACAACGAGCCGATCGAGACGGATTTTGGACTGATCGCCGTCATGGTTTGTTACGACAGTGAGTTTCCTGAACTCAGTCGACGCCTCGTCGACAAAGGCGCTCGTATCCTCTTCGTGCCCTTCTGCACCGATGATGAGGCGGGCTACCTGCGGGTTCGCATCTGTAGCCACGCTCGAGCCATCGAGAACCAATGTTATGTCGTCCTATCCGGAAATGTCGGCCAGCTCAAGGGCGTTTTCAACATGGATGGGCAGTATGCGCAAAGCTGCATCCTCACGCCCTGCGACCTAGCTTGCGCCGCAGTCCCGGGCAAGCTCTGCGATCAAAGCCTCCCGAATCTCATCGACGATATGAGAAAGGTCTGCCCCCTTGGAATCGAAGCGAAAGCTCATCGTCTTCTCCGGAGTGCGCGGCCAGATCATGCGCCAGACGACAGAATTCCCATCCAAAGCTTCAACCTTGATCATCAAGGCCATATCCCTGGCCGATGAGTAGCGTTCAAAATTTCTATGAGCGAGAGTGACGAGCAGGAGCATGAGGGAGGGCACGCCTCCTTTGAGTTCGTCATCTGGAATTTCGGTTTCGAAGCGAAGCGCCCAGGCGCTCTCAAGAGCTTTGCCCTCGAGAAGGATTTTCAACTGCTTCAATAGATTCGTTGTGGTCGAAGAAATGAGATGATCAAGTTTGTGGGAGCGATAGATCCAGTCAAAACTTCGAGAGATCTGAATGAGCTCCTCGACGGCCCTGCTCATACTCTCCACCCGATCTTTTTCAAGAGTGTCGAAGCCGGCTGATCCGTGAGCGTCTTTCAGACGTTGAAAGTCGCGACTGAAATCTTTCAGAGGGCCCGAGACTTGAAAATTGAGGCTTTCGGCAAGAGTCGATACCTCGTGCAGTCTTGAGCTACGGAGGAGCCAGTCTTTCTCCTGATGCAGTTCCACCTCAGCCCTCCGGCTAAAATAATCGTGCAGGATCATGCAGAGAAAACAGCTCAGACAGACGAGCACGACAACAACGCGCAAACGCAGGACATAGGTATCGAATCCCCAGTTAAAGGGTAGATTCATGCCGTAGGAAAAGTTCTTCCCGAAGAGAAAGATGGTTGCGAGAATTGTGTAGAAGGACTGGGCGACGGCCCAGCGATTTGAGGAAAGCAGCGAGGCATGCATAATGGAAATGAGGAAAAAGAATATCCCCGGTGCATAAAAACTCTGCGAATGAAAGCCCAGCATCACCGAGATCATAGTTGTGAGGACGAAGAGGAAACTACCAGTGACCCTTTCCTGCTTGACTCCGCGCTTGAGGGCGAAGAGACAGAAGAGTGTGAAGATGAGTAGAAAGGCCGCTTCGAGATGAATGTAAAAATTAATGCGAGTCGTCAAGAGGGCAAAGAGATTCAAAATCATAATGAGGCTTGCGGACAGCAAGGTCGCTGCCGCGAGATAGGCACGCATGCGGTTTTGAATCTGGCGGTCTTCTGGCAAAAAATGCTTTAGGATCGTGACAAAGAACTGGCTCAAGACTTTCCATACACTGTTCATAGCCGACCCTTCTTATAAAGAGGGATTTCCAGCCAAAAATGTGTGGAGTCGTCGACTCGGGCATAACCGATACGGCCGCCATGCTCCTGAATAATTCCCCGGCAGACGCTGAGAGCCATTCCAAGGCTCCTTCCGTCCGTGCGGCAGCCAAAGGGTTGAAAGAGTGTTTCCATAACGTCAGCGGCGACACCTGGTCCGTTATCGATGACCTCAAGGCGCACCGTGTTCCCGTTCAGAAGACCGAGGAGACGGATCGAGGCATCACCCTCCCGATCCTTGACTGCATTCATCGCGTTATCGATCAGGGCCGAGAGGACAAAAGTAATCTGTTGAGGACGACAGACCATATCCACAGTCCACTTGGGATCGTCGAGGACGATGGCGACACCGCGGCTGCGGGCTTTTTCCTGGAGTTGCCTTTCAACGAGTTTGAAGAGCTTGAGAAAATTAATCTCCCGCATGGGCTCATTCACATCACCTGCTGAGAAGGTCTTAAGACCGCTGGCCACGGCCTCTATCCGGAGCAGGGCATCGCCCATGTGATCCCAGAGATGGCGGCGAAGCGGAGCTTCCAAACTGCCTTTGGCGAGTTCATGCTTATAGCGGAGCATCGAGGCATGAATAATCGCAAGAGGATTATTGAGTTCGTGAGCAAGGCCACCCACCACTTCTGCGAGAGCTGCTTTCCTCGTCGTCTTGGCCCGAAGGAGCCGGCGCGACTGAATGTCCCTGTCGCTCCTCTCCCTCACCGTGGAAAAGATATAAACGGCTGCGCCGCCCATCAGCTCGACGAGAATAAACTGCGCTTGCCATTCCCAGACGAAATTCACCGGTGAATCGTAGACTCCGATCTGGGCCCCATAAGGCTTGGTATAGGCGCTGACGAGCAATGCCTCGCCGATGATGAGCAAGGTGAAGCCGCCGCCCCATCTCAGGCCACCGAGAAAGCAGGCCATGCCGATGCTCACGGGCATCCAGGTGAAAAAGTGAGTGTAAATGGATTGACCGGCGATCGCGAAGGCGCTGGCAAAAAGAGTCCAGATGACCAGCAAAGCGAAGGCCGCGCGTTCTGGAGACTCGACTCTTTTGAAAAGAGTCAGAGTGACGAGAGCAGACAGAGAAGCACCGAGAAAGAGATTGGATGCGAGACCGAAGAGCGGAAAATTGATCCCGATGAGGCAGGAGCCAATGAGAATGGTAAGGGTAAACATCACTGAGACACGCGCACGGTAGAGACGCGAAGGCTCTGCATCCTCGGCGCGAAGAGCCGCCGAGATGAAGAGATCGCTTAGGCTGCTAAGCCCTTGTCTCGCCCTTGTGAACATGAATCGCCTCTCATGACATCAACGCGTAGTCGACATTCTCAATCCGAGATAGGTGCTTGATTCGGACTCTGCATAGGCAGCGTCGGTTTCCAACGAGAGTGTGCGCATGCGATAACCAAAGGTGAAATCAAGCCATTTGCCCCAGATGTCAATCGCGGCTCCGATATCAATATCGAGGCGCGATGGGACGGACACTTCCGTTGCAATTGAGTTTTTCATCGCAGCGATATTCACCTGAGTGACATCGATGCGAAGCGAGCCGCCTCGACCCACGGGTGCGTAGAAGCCAAGCGATCCACCGTAGCCCGAGCCTGCCGCATCGATGATCTCTGTGCCTGCTGATGTCGCCATCAGATTCAAGCGGGAGAAAACGATGCCCGCATAAAAATAGCCGTAGTGGTAACGAATCTTTGTATCCTGCCAGTCGTAACTGATTTTGGAGTCGTTCAAAGCAAAGGTCGCAACGTCTTTTTCAAAACCAAGATTGAATTCGATGTTTTTGCCCGAACCTGCAAATCCCCCGAGCGAATAGCCGAGAGCGGAGCCGGTATCATTCGATTCCACGAGTTTGCTTTTCATCGTCGTCAAACCGTAGTTGAGATCGAAGGAAAAACTTGGGTAGAGAGAGGCTTCCTGTGCAAAAGCAGCATCGGCTGCACCCATTGCGAAAATCGCGAGAAGTCCAAAAACCCAAGGCTTTAGAGCCGATGACAAAGCTCGATCTTTTACCGATTTTCTCAAATGCATGCTCAATCTCCCGCATTTCTTAGAGAAGTTATCGGTGCATTCCATTGAAACTGAATCTTTCCAACTTATGTATAGAGGGAAGGAATGAATGGAGCCTTCGCGTAAGCATTGGCCAATCCACGAGTAAGGATTGGAGCGGCTTTGGAGGTTCATTGGTATAAGGATGAAAAGCAGGAATAAGGTAAAGGATCATTTCTCCTTTGAAGAAACGTCCAAAGCGTTGACAGCTAGTCTTTTCGGGTAGTTTTTAACCCGAATGAGGCGGGTAGAAACACCGCAAACTCGAGATTTTTGACAAAGCGTTTTTTAAACGTGACCAAAATACCCTCCTGACGCTCAAAAGAGACGACTGTATATATATGAAATTCTGGATTAAAATTTATGTAAATGGAATTTTTCTTGCGCGACTAAGGCTTTTTGCAAAGTCACCGAATGATTTAATAAGCTCTTGATGAGGGCCCACACTTAGAGGAGAACACTATGAAAGCCCACTTTATTACCCGTATGACGATCCAAGGCAGTTTGTTGATTTCACTTGTCAGCTGCTCGGATGCAACTCAGTTCGCGGAAAAAACTCTTCCAGCGACACTTGATGCAGCCAAGTCTGGTGAAACAGTTGAAACTGCTGATCCAGCAACCGATTACAACAGCACATCCCCAACTGGTGAAACAACCGATGGCAGCAACCCTGATGGAACTGTAGCTGGCACAACTCCAGGCGCAGGAACAACACCAGGTACTGGCACGGGCACAACACCTGGCACAGGAACAGGCGGCGGCGCAGGCCCAACTCCTCCAGCTGGCGGCGAGATCTTCTCGGAATGTTCGGCTCACCCCGACAAATCCATCGTCTCGCAACTCTATCAACTTCCTTCGCAAACAAGTAAGTTGCCAGACTTCTCAACCATGGTTCCAGTCGGTGACGTTTGTGTCGGCGCTTTGAACATCGCTGACCGTGACTTTACTCAAGGCTTCCCAGGTGTATCAGACATCTTTGAATGGTTCGCACTCGATATGCGCTTCAAGGTTACTGTCGCTGCAGGTGGAAACTACCAGTTCTTCTTGAACTCTGATGACGGTTCCATCCTCTACATCGACGGCGTAAAAGTCATCGATAACGATGGTACTCACTCTCAGATCGAAAAATCTGGCAGCAAACAACTCTCGGCTGGTGTGCATGACTTCCAAGTTAAGTACTACCAAGGTCCAAGAACACGTATCGCTCTTGAGCTCTTCTGGAAAACTCCAGGCAGCAACAACAAGGTCTACGTACCAGCAAGCGTCATGTCTCGCCCTTGATCGTCACGCTCTCTTAGAGAAAAAGAGCTGCTTACTGAAAAAAGAAAAATTTAGGTTTTCATAGTTATGGCGGCGCTCCCTGAGGAGTGCCGCTTTAACTTTTGGGGGAGAAATAGAATCAGTCAACCGCACCCTGAAAGAACTCGGTGAGACCTTTCTTTTTACTATCCGGCCCAACAAGCCAGACACGGTCCCCAGCCTCAAAGTTGGTGTCCGAGTTCGGATTCGCAATCCGCTTCTTCTCCCGCTCAAGACCGACCACCATGCTCGAGAAATGCAAGTTTAGTCCCGCCGAACGAATCGAATTGCCCACCGCTCGCGCTCCGGAATTCACATGCAGCTGATGCATCTGATAGGACTCGAGATCGTCCCTTTCCACCGAGTCACTGCCATCGATGCGAACCGTTTTTTGATCGTTGAGCATCCTTTGAATTTCATCTTCAGTCGCTGTGCAAAGCAACACATCGCCCGGAAAAATCTGCTCGTTGGCTCGCGGGGCGACAATGGCCTTGCGCCCCCTTTTCATGACCACGACGTTGATCCCATATTTCTCGCGAAGCTGGGACTCGAGCAGGGTCTGCCCGACGAGGCGCGACTCACTGTCGATGGCGAGCTCGACGAGAAACATATCCCAGGGCGCATAGCGGTTGAGAGGATCAACGACAGCATCTTCAAAACCAGAGGCGAAACGTTCTTCAAACCATTGATAATAGCTGTCGATCTTTCGCCAAAAGAGCATGAAGAGAACCAGACCAACGGCAAAGGTCATACCCACGGCCACGCGGAAAGACAGGAATTCACTACTCAAAAAGCCAACGAGCATAAGCGTGAGAAGCTGACTCAGAAAGAGCATGCCGCCCGCCGGCCCATCGACTGCGGTCCCTTGCTGAGGCCGAAAGATCGTGCTCATACCCCAGATGAAAGGCGTCGAGAAGAGAAAGCCCAGGCCCCAGACGAGGATATGAGCGAGACTGCGATCCTCGAAGATTCTCGACAGGGGCTCAACTGCAAAGTTTCTGACCAAAGCAAAGACCGTGATAACGACGACCGCATTGGCGAGCCATTTCAAAATCTTTTTCATCGAGCCGTTGTCTTTTGATTTTTTGGAGACGAGGCGCGACTTGATCCAGAACTCATAGCGATGAAGATTTTTCAGCCAGCGATCCGGCAGAATCTTCTCGAGGAAAGTCGTCGCAGCAGGCGCCACTCGAATCATGTAGGGCGTGGTAAAGGTCGTGATCAAGGAAGCGGCGACGATGATGGGATAGAGCTTAGGATCGATCACTTTATAGTTGAGACCGAGAGTCGCGATGATGAAAGAAAATTCTCCGATCTGCCCAAGACTCAGACCTGCGTGCACTGAGTTCGATGTGTTCTGCCCGCTGAGGAGCGAGGCGATCGTCACAGAAATGACCTTACCCATGATGATGACGACTGTGATAAGGCCAACTTCGGTGAGATTATTGAGAATGACCTGCGGATCGAGCAGCATACCCACAGACACGAAAAAGACCGCACCAAAGACATCACGCAAGGGCTCAAGCAAACCTTCGATGCGATGAACATCCCGGCTTTCCGCGAGGATCGCACCCATGATGAAGGCACCGAGAGCCACGGAATATTCAAACTTCGCAGAAATGGTCACGAGGGTCAGACAAAGCCCAAGGGAAACGATAATGAGTGTTTCGTTAGTCCCGTGCTTTGACACCGAGCGCACGAAATGCGGCACCGCGAACATCCCAAGCACAAACCAAGCGCCCACCACGACAGCAAGCTTGCCTGCTGCCATCAATAGATCGAGGCCACCCACCTCGGACGTCATCGCAATGTTAGTGAGGGCCACAAGCATCAGGATCGCCACCAGATCCTCGACGATCAGAATACCAAAGACGTTCTCCGCAAATTTCTTTTTCTTGAGCCCGAGTTCATCAAGAGCTTTGATAATGATCGTCGTGGACGAAATAGAGATCATGCAGCCAAGGAACAGACTCTCAATCGTGGTCCAGCCAAGCCACTGGCCGGCGCCATAACCGAGGAGCGACATGGTGATTGTTTGCACAATTGCCGTAAATCCAGCCGATCCACCGACTTTTGCCAGCCGGCGAAAACTAAATTCAAGACCAAGAGAGAACATGAGGAAAATCACCCCGAGTTCAGCCCAGGTCGTAATGTTTGGGACATCGGAGATAGATAGCCAGCCTGGAGTGTGGGGGCCGACGATAAAACCAGCCAAAATATAGCCTAAAACGACTGGTTGTTTGATTCGCTGGAAGACAAAGGTCACGATCGCCGCAACACCCAGGATGATCGCGAGGTCGTGAATAAGGGAAGGAAGATGCATATTCTAGCCTCTTTCGTAAAGCTTCGCCCCCTCGAGTGGCGATGGAATGGCTTTATTGGAGAGTCCAGACTGGGAGATCAGGCCTGGAACCAACAAGATTGGGCCGGCAATCGAGGTGTTTATGAATGCAGGCTTACAATATAAGTAACAGCCAAGGACCTCTTTGGACAAGACATTTAGTGCGTAAGTCTTCATGAGTGCCTTCTCACAAAAGCCTCCGATTCGATTTGTCTCTCCTCCCACCCCTCCCCAGTAAAAACCAAAACTGCCACTTCTCGTCCCGATGACCAAGGGCCGACATCAGGTGGATAAAAAGTCATTAACGCCAGGGGCACCTAGAATAACTATGTAAATCTGATAGGTTGAAACCTGATTTTTCCATCATTCATTCCGGCTAAAGTGCGTCATGATTTTCACCGATCGCTGATTATAATAATCGTTAAAGAGCATGAGTCTCGTCTTACCAAAGGTAAGTTTTATGAAGCGAACTGAAACCATCATCCGGGCTCTCGTCATGCTGCTCCTCTTGAGCGCATGTAACGATCTCTCAGTCATTCAGAGCGAAACGAAAACGCTTGGACGGATCGACGGCATCGATCGCATCTCAGCGAAAGCCGGCGATCTTATCCACGTCAAAGGCAAAGGCCTGTCGAGCGACATCACGGTAACCATAGAAGACAAGCAGCTCGCTCTCACCGAAGACAGTGGCGAATCGGCTAATTTCGTCGTTCCCGAAGGCATTCAAGGCAGTATTGTTCAAATCGAATTCTCAGAAAAAAATAGCTTTTTGACTCGTATCCCCATCGTCAACAGCCTGAATGCGTCGGGCGTCGTTACCGCACTCGTGGATCCATCCATCGTTTGCGACGACTTTATCTTCCGCGACGAAGCGGGCAAACTCACTCGCGGGGAACGCGCCTGCACTCGTCCAAGCGATTGCAGTGAAGACGGTCAGACGAACTGCATCGCAACCAAGGCTTTGCCGTCGACAAAATTAATTCGCTTCAAGTCAACGCAGGAAAATTTTTAAGTGGCACAAGTATCGCCGGCGTGAACGGAACGCTTCCTCTCTGCGCGGCTGATGCACAGCTCAGCTGCTATACCGTTGCCAATTTCCCAGCAGTCGACAAGGTGCAAAAGCTCCAGCTCAACGCGAGCA
This sequence comes from Pseudomonadota bacterium, assembly GCA_004193325.1. Classification (GTDB taxonomy): domain Bacteria; phylum Bdellovibrionota_B; class Oligoflexia; order Oligoflexales; family Oligoflexaceae; genus Oligoflexus. The sequence goes on from SEDW01000121.1 coordinate 14,377, forward strand.
AAATCAGCAGTTCCATTACGGTCGCTGGGGTGACCGGCGCGCTCACAGACTGCTCTGCCGATGGCGGCACAGGCTGCCTCGTCCTTGGACCAAGTTATGCAGCAGCTCTGATTAGCGGCGCATCCTCAAAAATCCTGACAGGCCAAACCCTCGCCGGTGTCGCGGGAAATGTTCCTCTCACACCTTCCAACTGCTCATCCGACGGTGAGACGGGTTGCGTAGCCGTCACGACTTATCCTGCTATCAAAAAAGCGGATCTCACGGCGAGCCTTCCCAAAATTCATGACAGCATCACGATCGCAGGTCTAAGCGGAACTCTTTCGAACTGCGTCGCCGACGGCGGCACTGCCTGCCTTGCGACGACAAGCTTTCCCGCAGTCGACAAAGCCACTGCGCTCACCGCCAACGCCTCCAAGATCCGAACAGGCGTAACGATCGCGGGCGTCAGCGGCACGCTTGCCAACTGCGCAAGTGATGGCGCCAACGGCTGCGTCGTCACAGGGGCTCCTTATACCGCCGCTCTTCTTACAGGAGCAGCCGCCAAAATCCTCAGCGGCCAAAGTCTTGCTGGAGTCTCCGGAACCGCTTTGATTCGTCCGGGCGATTGTAATAGCGATGGCGATACGGATTGTGTTGCGATTCCAACTTATCCCGCAGCCCTTCTCAGCGGGGCTGCCGCGAAGATCGTCAATGGTCAGAGCCTCGCGGGAGTAAGCGGATCCGCTCCTCTTCGTCCTACAGATTGTGCAAGCGACGGCGGAATCAATTGCGTCGCGGTAAGCGCATATCCAGCGGCTCTCGCTGCCGGCGCCGCTGCAAAGATCGCACTTGGCGATACCCTCGCCGGTATCGGTGGATCCGCAGGCGTTCGG
>SEDW01000122.1 GCA_004193325.1 Pseudomonadota bacterium
TGAGCCGTCTCGAGCAGGACCTTGCCAAAGTCTTCTTTGAGACTCGGAAAGAAGGCCACATCCATGTTCAGGTACATGCGAATCTGCTGCTCCATCGTAAACGATCCGACGAGAGTCACATCATCGTGCCATTCATAGAGATCAATGAGCGAAGTAAATTCGTCGACGTAAGCCTCATCGATTTCGGGGCTGCCGTTGTACTCGCGATCGGGCATCGGCTGACCGACGACATACCAATGAAAGGCAAGGCCTTCCTCCTCCTCGACCTTTCTCAAAAACATCGCCGCTTCCTTGAGACCCTTGCGGGGCATGACGTTCGCGACGGTGATGAGGCGCAGGAGATCATGTTCCCGCTCCTGGGGATGGAGCGAACGGATCCGCGTATCAACCGCAGGAAGCAGCGTGATGATCTTGTGATCGGGCATCTCCGCCCGTAAACGGTCTGCTACCGAGGCCGAACTCGCGACGAGATGTGTGCTCTCGGCAAACGTTTTTTGCCAATCCCCTACCCTATCCGGCAGCGAATGGACGAGCCAGCCATTGCCCTCCGCCTTGGCGAGAGCCTTGGCCGGCGCTGAGTAGAGCCAGGCCGAATCGATGAGGAGAGTGTCGCCCTGAATGAAGCTATCCATGTCCTGCTTACTGAGACTTATACGCTCAATTTTGCCGTGGCTCGCTGCGGAAAGCTCTTTGTTGTAGAGAAAATTTCCGCTCAAAGCTTGATCCGTCTTTGGTTCCAGGATACAGATCACAAGCACTCCATTTTTAACTGCTGCGCCAACTCGCGTTCTGCTATGATTTGGGAAAAGAGGGCCAGCCGTGAGTCAATCGCCAAATCCAAACAGTTATCGCATCATCGGTATCGACCCGGGTTCGAATATCACGGGCTTTGGCATTCTCGAAATACCGAGCGGCATCGTCAACATCAAGAAAATCCGACTCGTCGCCGCCGGCGTCCTCAAGACTCAATCGAAACTCGCACACTTCGATCGTTCTGGATATTTACACGATGCGATGTTTCAACTCACCGAAAAATATCAGCCTGAATGGTGTGCCATCGAAAAAGCCTTCGTTGGGATCAACATCAATTCGGCTCTACGACTGGGTGAAACCCGCGGCGCGCTTATCGCAGCTGTCCGTCGTCATAAAATTCAGGTCGCCGAAATCACCCCGACCCAGGTGAAAAAGAGCGTAACTGGTCAGGGTCACGCAAGCAAAGAACAGGTCGCGGCCGCCTTAAAGTACCTCATCGGATTTGAATTGGGCGATCTTCCACACGATGCAAGTGATGCGATTGCTATTGCCCTGTCCCATGCATTATCCTTAGGGACTTATACGGCCATCAGCCGAGTCAGTCCTTCAAGTTCAAACGCTTCTGTCGGTTAAGCTTCGCCCCTAAGCTGGCTCAACTCAGGAGCCTGTCTCAAGGGAGCAATCCATGTCCATCGACCGCCAATTCCCAAATACGCGAATGAGACGCATAAGAGCCCACACTTTTAGTCGTAATCTCGTGCGCGAACATAAACTGAGCGCTCAGGACTTCATTTTGCCGGTCTTCATCATGGAAGGCACAAATAAGACCTACGATATTCCCTCAATGCCAGGCGTCCAACGCCTGACGATTGATCTCCTCCTTAAACAAGCCGAACGTTGCGTGGCCCTCGGCATCCCTGCGATCGTCCTCTTTCCCGTCATCGACGTCGATAAAAAGACCCTGCTCGCAGAAGAAGCTTACAATCCCAAAGGCCTCGTGCCTCGCGCAGTTGCGGCCCTGAAGAAAGCCTTTCCCGAGCTCGGTGTCATCACCGATGTCGCTCTCGATCCCTACACCACTCACGGTCAGGATGGAATCATCGACGCCGCCGGCTACATCATGAACGATGAAACGATCGAGATCCTCTGCAAGCAGGCGCTCTGTCACGCGCAGGCCGGGGCTGACATTGTGTCCCCATCGGACATGATGGACGGACGCATTGCCTCCATTCGCAAAGTCCTCGACGAATCCAAACTTCCCCTCACGCAGATCCTCGCCTACTCCGCAAAATATGCGTCCAACTTTTACGGGCCTTTCCGCGATGCCGTGGGTTCGGCAGGCAACCTCGGCAAGAGCTCGAAGGAAACCTATCAGATGGATCCGGCCAACTCTAACGAAGCCATGCACGAAGTGGCAATGGACATTTCCGAGGGCGCGGACATGGTCATGGTCAAGCCGGGAATGCCTTATCTCGACATCGTTTACCGCGTAAAACATGAGTTCGGCATGCCGACCTTTGTCTATCAAGTCTCAGGCGAGTATGCGATGCTCAAGGGCGCCGCGCTCAATGGCTGGATCAATTATCGGGCCTGCGTTCTCGAATCCCTGATGGGTTTCAAACGTGCCGGCGCTGACGGAATTCTTACATACTTCGCCATTGAAGCTGCTGAATGGCTAAAGGAATAAAGCATGAGGTTTTCCCGTATCATCGCGTTTCGCTATCTCCATGCGAGTCGTGAAAACCGTTATTTCTCCTGGATAACGATCCTCTCACTCCTTGGCCTCGCCATTGGCGTTGCGGCGTTGATCGTTGTGCTCTCCGTGATCAACGGCTTTGAATACGAACTCAGAAATCGCTTTTTGCAGGCGAACGCTCACATCATGGCCTATCGCTATCCCGCGGGGATGGTGAACCCAGAGAAGTGGGCGAAGATGATTATGGAAGACAAAGATCTTAAAGAGGACGTCCAAGGCGTCTCGCCCTTTATTCACTATGAAACGATGGCGAAAAAAGATGCGGTGCTGCAGGGCGTTCTCGTGCGCGGTATCGATCCTGAAAAGCGCGAGAAAGTGCAGAGCATAGCGAACCTCATCAATCCTCCCGGCGCCTTGTCCCTGCTCCAAAAGGAGATCGATGACAAGATGGCGAAAAAAGCCGATCCTGAAATTCCAGGTCTCATCATCGGGGCCGGCTTGATGGAGACGCTGAAAGGTAAGATCGGCGAAACGATTTTTCTTATCGATCCCTCAGAAAACAGTTTCTCGGCGATGAAACGTTTTCGTATCCTCGGGACCTATAATTCCGGTCTCAAACACTATGATAACCGCCTTATTATCCTAAGCCTCACGACCGCCCAAAACTTCTTCAAGATGGGCGAAACCGTGACCGGCGTGGAGATTGGACTCTTCGATGCGGATCGCAGTCCAGAGATCGCAAGAAAGATGGAAACTAAATATGAGCTCTCATTTCGGGAGTGGCAATCCTACAATCGCCCACTTTTTGAAGCGATGGAACGCGAACGTTTCGTGATCGCCATCATCGTTGCAATGGTGGTGCTCGTTGCCGGCTTCAATATTCTGACAACGGTTTTTGTATCGGTCAGCCAGAGGCAGCGGGATATTTCCATTCTGAAAGCTCTTGGTGCCACCAACAAGCAGATCATGAATCTCTTCCTCATCCAGTCCTCCTGCATCGGTGTGGGCGGCAGTATCATCGGCATTGCCCTGGCGGGAATGATCTCGTTCGTCCTAGAGAAATATCCCTTCATCGATTTGCCTGAGCCCTATTTCTTGAAGAGCCTTCCGGTCCATTACAGCGTCTCGGTCTATGCCACAGTCTCGCTGGCCGCGATCGGCATCTGCCTCTGCGCGGGCCTCTATCCGGCCTTTATCGCGTCGCGCGTGCAACCGACTGAAGGCATTGCCGGCACCGGCGCAGCCATCGTTTAAGTTGATATAAGCCCGCGATTATGCCAAGAATACGGCTAATACGCGGGCCGAACTTTAAGACTCTCAATGCCAGGATGATCCATGAAATTTTCACAGCTTATTGCTTTTCGCTATCTCCATGCGAGTCGCGAGAACCGGTATTTTTCCTGGATTACGCTCCTTTCCATCCTTGGCCTCGGCATTGGCGTCGCAGCTCTTATCGTGGTCCTTTCCGTCTTTAATGGCTTCGAGAGTGAGATAAGGACTCGCATGCTCGCGTCCAATGCGCATGTTTGGGCCACTCGTTATCCCGCAGGACTCAACGATCCCGAGAAGTGGATCCGGATGATCGAATCGAATAAGGACTACGGTCCAAAGATCGCGGCGATAACGCCTTTCGTCCACGCAGAGACGATGGCCAAGAATAATTCAGCGCTACAAGGCGTAATCATTCGCGGCGTTATCCCAAAGCGTCAGGAAAAGGTGCAGAGCATCATCAATCTGGTGAAGCCACAGACCGCGTTGAATGTTCTGCAAAAGGAAGTCGACGATAAAGCCGCTGGCAAAGAAGACCCGGAAATTCCCTCTATTGTGATGGGTTCCGGCCTCGCGAACACGCTCAACACCAAAGTAGGCGCAGTCGTTCGCCTTATCGATCCAGCAAACTCCGGCTTTTCAACGAGTCTGCCCTTTAAAGTCATCGGCATCTATGACTCCGGTCTCAAAAACTTCGATGATCGCCTGGTCGTCATGAGCATCACGACTGCCCAGAAGTTTGCCGGCATGGGCGCAAAGGTCACCGGCCTTTCCTTTGGCTTGAAGGACCCTGAGATAAGTACAGCTTTGGCCTACGACATGGGGCGTACCTACGACAAACTCAATTTCAAAGAGTGGAAGAGCATCAATAACCGCTTTTTTGAAGTCATGGCTGCCGAGCGTCTAAGGGTCGGATTTATCGTGGCCCTTGTGGGGCTCGTGGCTGGCTTTAATATTTTGACGACGGTATTCGTGTCGGTGAGTCAGCGGCAGCGGGACATCTCTATTTTGAAGGCTCTGGGCGCTACGAACTCAGATGTCATGCGTGTCTTTTTGATTCAAAGCACATCGATCGGTGTGGTCGGCAGTCTCTTTGGAGTCATCCTGGCTGGAATTATCTCCTATATCCTCGCGACTTATCCTTTCCTCGATCTACCTGACCCCTACTTTTTGAAGACTTTGCCCGTCAGTTACAGTTGGTCGGTCTACGGTGGGGTTTGCCTCATCGCGAGTTGCATCTGCTGGGGCGCAGGTCTTTATCCGGCTTTTATAGCCTCGCGAGTCAATCCCACCGATGGTATGCGCGGGACCGGCGACGCCCTCTAAGTTTTGTCACCCAGGCCATTTGCTTCGCGACTTTCGGCTTTTCGTGCTGCACAGGCGGCACGTCAGGCCCTACAGGCTTTTTATAAAAAATCCCCCATCGCGCTTTCATGCATCTATCTACGAGTTCTTATTATACTATCACCTTAGAAAGTGCTGAATGTCTTAGGAAAAGCAGTTGTAAATGCAAACTGGTAAGTTAAGATAAGCGGTGTTTTTCTCGCAAGCACGTGGGGTTCAGCTTGAGTACCGAAGAAGCAACATCAAAGAAAAAGAAGATTCCTGCTGGGTCAATACCCCTCATGATGGCTGGCGATCTGATTCTCGCGCGGAGTTCAAACCGTGAGTTCAGCCAGGTATTCAGACGGTACGAAGCCCTCCTGGAAGCATTCGCCAATATGGAACGAGACGAGCGCATCATGAACTACAAGTTCCTGGTCGCCCTGATGCTCACCAGCCATGCAAAAAAGATACAGAGTCTCGAGGAGCGCAAAGGCCTCTTCGATTTGAAGAACCAACTTTATCTCAGCATCGCCAATACCAAGTCGCACCGTAAAAAACTTGCGTTCCGCTACCTCGTTTCGAAGAACTTTCGGGTTATCGAATTCTGTAGCAACTGTAAGCGCAAGAATACTGCGGAAGGCCTCGATCGTCACAAGTGGAAGTTCTGTAAGGACTGCACCGTCGATCGCAAGTTCTACAACGTCCTGGCGATGACTCATAAGTTCGACAAAGGCAACGTCGCACTCTTCCTCTCGAACGATCTCGTTCCGCAGGTCGAAGGTTTGATGGTTACGCCGAAGGGCGAGCTGGAGAATGAGACTGAAGAAGGACGTTACGACAAGTTTCATTATAATGTGAAGAACCTAGATATCTTCACTTTGGACTCGATAAAAAAGGTCCATGCAAGGCTGCTTACGCAGTGACAAAAAAAATGGGATCCTTTGGATCCCATTTTTTTTGACTCTTAACCTAGATTTTTCGAAATCTCTTGAGCACCCCATCGGCAAAACTCCTATCAATTCCATTCTCGAGACACAATCCGATAAAGGAACTTGCCACCTCAGAGCAACGAGCGAGGAGCTCTTCTATTTTTCTGGGCCTCAGCCCCAAGAACTTGCCTACACGACGAATATCCTCGCGATCAAATTCATCATCCTTCCCGGCAAATTTCATTTGATGGGTTGATGAATCGCCTCGGCCATACACATAATTCAAATCAAAGGCCGGCGACAGTCGCCAGCTTCCATTGCCGTCCATGAGGAAACCAAAATTCTTACTGTGATCATCCTGATTTCTAAACACGATATTAAATAAAGCCCTCAAAAAACTCTCTTCAACCTGTGAAGCGTCTTGAGTCAAAGCCCGAACGACAGCAAAATAGTTTTCATAGGTCGTAGAATGTTTTTCTTTAAAATCAGCAAGAGTCAAACCGCATAGACTCGCGTAGTGTCTGGTCTTCTCGAGCGCATGATTGCGATCGAAGCGTTCAACCAAAAAATGCGCTGCCGGTCCGAACTCACCTTCGGTCTCTAGGAGGTAAGTTTTCGGAACTACGATTCCAGCCTGCCTCGCCATCTCCGCATAAACATATTCAAGACGTCCATAAAAGTTCGCCTCCTCGCCATCCCTTACTCCATCAAATTTTAAGATGCAAGGCACGAAGTTCTCTTTAGCTGTCGCAAATCCGCTTCTAATGTCTTGGCTAGCGGGGTTATAGGCGATGATCGCTTTAGCCTGCCGCCCACCTGCCGAGGCGCTGATTCTTAAAATATCCGGCAGCACGTCTTCAATTTTGCCCTCAAGCGTATTCCTCGCAGCCAGCATGAGCTCCCCTATCTCGAGCTTCTCTGCCACGGTTGCAAGCGTCGGCTCGGAAGGCTCGAACTGGAGCGAGCCGATAGAGCGATCACTTAAATAAGAGAGATAATCCAGTGGATTTAAAGTTCTCTGATCCCAGCCAAATTTCTGCTGATAAAAGGCGTTAATAACCGATCGACCATATTGGTCCGGCAAACAATCAGCAAAGATCCCGGGCAGTCTTTGAAATGTAGAACTGCTTTCCTTTGATTGATAAATGGTAGTCGTGTCGACTGGCAATTCAAATGGTGAGATTTCCAGCCGAGATCGTTTGAAATCGTCTTCATATTCGAACGCCACTGCCCCGTTATCAAGCGTAACGAGGTAACCAACCACTTGATTCCAAAGGGTCACTTTCAAGCGATCATGGTGTTGCACGTGACCGCCTTTTTTTCTTAATCCCCTCAGAACTTAAAAATACTTCCTTCGGAGAGATTGGTATTTTAATGACGAGTTCATTCAAGCGATTGAACTCACCCAAGGCTCTTAGAATTTTAATGAGGGTCATAAAATTCACTGTCTGGCCTAGCTCAAAGCCTCGGATCGTTCGAGTCGATAATCCCGCACGCTTTGCTAGTTCCGCTTGAGAAAAGTTCAACAAAAGGCGTTTTTGTCGGCATCCTTCGAGGATCTGATCCTTGATTTCCTCGTCGTTTAACATAAGAATCGCCATTGTCGCACTCCTGAGGCAAATTCTTGCATTTAAATGGCAATTCATGCCATTAAGAGGTAATTAATTGCCTCTTATAGCCATATTAACCAGTCATTGTACCTTTTGTCAAATAAAAGGCAAATATTTGCCTTTTAGAACCATATCTTCAGGTTAAAAGGCAAAAAATTGCCTCCTATGACCATAAAAATAGGCCGAGATTTTCACCCCGGCTTTCCAGATTTTCGGGGCTTACTTCTTCGAAGAAGTCACAGCATCCTTGCACTGAAGAAAATGCCACTCACAAGGCTTCTTGCCGGTAACGACCTTCGTTCCGTACGCAATGCGATAGAGCAGCGATCCTGGATCCTGACCCTTCGCTCTTGGCAATGCCCCAGCCGCCGGTTTCTCACAGCTGGCTTCCCAGCCTGTGCTCGCCACGTCGGAAGTCACGCCGTA
>SEDW01000904.1 GCA_004193325.1 Pseudomonadota bacterium
GCCATCGCGGCCAGATAATGATCCCTCTGCTTGATGAAGAGATAAGCCGTGAGCATCACCCTGAGTATGGGCAAAAGAACGAGAATGCCGAGGCCGCCGATCGACAGGAGAATGCCATACGAACGAGTGGCGATCGCCTGCTCCATGATGAGGCGCAAACTCTCGGGCCTATACGTTTGAAAATTGGCGAGCACGTCACCACTTTGGAGAATCTGTGCTGCCCAGCCAAGACCCAGGAGTAAGGCCGAAGCTGCCACGCCGTAGCGAAGAAAGTTGGATATCGCGAGTTCGAGTCGATGAAGTTCTTGATCGTGACTCATTTCAGCCCCTTCCAAATCATCTGTGCAGACACAATAGCGAGGACGACGACGAAGATTTTGCGGATGTGGGCGGCCGGTATCCGGCTCATGGATTTGGCTCCAAGAAAAGAGCCGATGATAATGCCGAGGGCTACCGGTGCAGCAATTTCGGGTCTGACATCGCCTCTCAAAAAGTAGGCACTGGCACTAGCGGCTGCCGTGACGCCGATCATAAAGTTGGACGTCGCCGAGGAGACTTTGATCGGGAGCTTCATAGCCCCATCCATCGCCAGCACCTTAAAGATTCCGCTGCCGATTCCAAGGAGGGCAGAGAGAATACCGGCGGCGAACATCACAGCCAGTCCCAATGGAACCTGCGCGACCTTATAGTTCTGCCACACTCCCTTGTCGTCGGGATAACTCGAATCGAGACGAAGCTTGTCGGCCCAGGGGTGGTTGGCGACGGCTGCATGTTCGGAGCGCTTTCTAAGCATCATGAGCGCCGAGAAGAGGAGAAAGACAGCGAAGAGCACATAGAGCGATTTGGAATCGATATGCGAGGCAATGAGAAAGCCCGATACGGCTCCAACCACGGTGCCCACTTCGAGAAACACGGCGAGCCTAAGATTGGTGAGAGAATCTTTGAGATAGCTGGCAGCGGCACCAGACGAGGTAGCCACGACAGAGATTAGACTCGCGGCTATGGCGTAGCGAATATCGACTTTATAGATGAGAGTAAGTGCTGGCACGATGATGATTCCACCGCCAAGACCCAAGAGTGAGCCTATAAAACCAGCCCCAATGGCGACTGCAAAGAGCAAGAGTTCATACATCTGACATCCTCCAAGTTGAGGATCATCGCATTCATCGCTCCTTGGTTCAAGGCCTAGAAGAAGTAACGGGCGCCCAAGGCAAAGTCAAAAACGAGCCCTGTATGATCGACGAAGATAAAAGCGGGTGCGAGTTCGAAAAAGATTTGGATCGGAACTTCCCGGAAGATGTGCTGAATGCCAAAGGGTACTCGCAGACCTATTTCGGAAGCGGTTTCACTGTCGCGGCTTTGCCAGCTGATCCAGCGCAGGCCAAGCCCGAGGTAGACGTTGATACCGACGCCATCGACTTTCACCCAGTTTTTCTTGTTCCAATGATGATCGAGATTTAAGTGAAATGACGATTCGTTCCAGCCCAAGGATGCAGCGACGTCTTTATTTTTGCCGTAGATATATTCCGCCGTTAACCCGGTTGGGCCCGCGACAACGATTCCGACGCCGAACCGTCTATGTGCGGTTTTGAGTTTGACTTTATCCGCCCCTCTATCCTTGCCTTCTTCGCTTTGAGCGAATGACGCCTGGGCGAGAAACATATTCAAAATGAGAAGGATAAGGAGGATCCACTTC
>SEDW01000905.1 GCA_004193325.1 Pseudomonadota bacterium
TACAATGCCGCGGACAAGAGTTGGATCGTGCCCAACACCGAGGCGAATGTGCAGAAGGTCGGCGAGCTTTGCAAAAGCGTTGGCGGCGGCATTATCAAAGAAACGTCCGGCGCGCCGACCTCCACAGCTTCGGCAGCTCCCGCTTATCCCTCAGCCTCGCGCCCATCGGTTCCTACGCTTGCCGTAGCCCAACCTATGATGCCTCCGGCGCTCACGAATTCGAGTCTTAAAACCAATTCTTTGCCGGACAAGGTCGATGCCGAGGGCAAGGTCTCCGATGGCTATTCCATCGCCGAACTCATGCGCCAGGCTCAGCTCGCGATCACGCAGAGCTTTCCTCGAAGTCTTTGGGTCATCGGTGAGATCCAGAACATTCGCTGGCACACGACCGGGGTCTACTTTCAACTCGCGGATGCGAAGGAAGGCGGCTCGCAGTCGGCGACCGTGACGGTCAACAGCACGATCTGGCGAAGTCAGCTGCGAGATCTCGAACGAAAGTTCGGGGACACCTTGAAGGAAGTTCTTCAGGATGGATTTCGCGTGCGCGTCCTGGCCGATCTCTCTCTCTTCAAAGATCGTGGGCAGCTGAGTCTTCAGATTCAAAGCATCGACCCGAACTTTACCAAGGGCTCGCTCGCACTCCAGCGCGAAAAACTTCTTAAAGAACTTCGCCAGAAGGGTTTGATTGAGAAAAACCGGCAATTGCCGCTCTCGCCCTTCCCTTTCAAGGTCGGTCTTTTGAGTGCCGAAGATTCACGGGCGAAATCAGACTTCATCGATCAACTCCAGGTCTATGGTTTCCCCGGCGAAGTGATCTTTCAACCTTGTCAGATGCAGGGTGAAGCCACTCTCAAAGATGTGGTAAATGGCCTCAAGATTCTACAGAGTAAAGGCTGCGACCTCATCGTCATGACTCGTGGCGGCGGGAGTGCTGCCGACCTTCGCTGGTTTGATAGCGCGGAGATTGCCTACGCAATCGCTGAGGCTGGGATTCCCATTATCGCCGCGATTGGTCACCATGAGGACGTCTGTGTTGCCGAGGATATTTGTTATCAGCGCGAGAAGACTCCGACCGCGGCAGCAGACTTTATTATCTCGATCTTCCAAAAGACCCGCGAGCGCCTCGATCAACTGAGCCTCAGCCTCGATAAGATCTTGAACGATCGCGTTAAGCTCTTCGATGCCTATCTCGCTCAATTGATGGAAAAGATGCGCGCCGAGGCTTTAAACAATATCAACGACCAACGACGTCTGATGGATCAGGCCGAAGCAAGTCTGGAATTGAACTGGTCACGCCGAGTCATGCATTGGTCGGCCCGCCTTGATCAGCAGCAGACGAGTCTCAGACAAAGTCTTGATCTGAGAGTGCAAAAAGAAATCGCTCGTGCAAGCCAGCAGCAGACGAGTCTTCGGCAAGGGCTGGATCTTCGGGTTCAGCGCGAACAGGCCCGACTCAGTCAAGGGCAAAGCAACCTGAATCAGGGATTGAAGCTTCGTCTGCAGCGGGAAATGTCACGGCTTGACCAGCAGCGGGAAACATTGCTCAATCGATCGATGATCAACGTCGAGCGAATCGAGAGCCGGATGAAAGACCTCGCGAAGGACCTCAAACGGGGGGCCGAAAAAGGTCTCTTGACTGCGGAACAGGCTCTCACCCGAGCTGAAGCTGCGATCAAACAGAAAGATCCTCAG
>SEDW01000123.1 GCA_004193325.1 Pseudomonadota bacterium
ATGTGGCCGCCGTTGACGAAGACTCGCCCATCAGGAAGAAAAGCCTGACCGGAACAGAAGGGATCAACCGGAGCACTGTCAACAGTCTTGGAAAAGCCGCTGATTGGATCAAAGACGAACGTGTTTGACTGGCCGGGAGGAGTAGCTTCACCGCTTCCGCCGATGTCACTATCCTCGACAAATCGCGACCAGAAGAGTACGCCGCCGGTTGGCAGAGCAACGGCATGAATAGGTACAGTTGGCAAAGTTTCGACGGCTGACCAGCGGCCTTCCACCTTGGGATCAAGCGTTTTTTGTTTGATGATCTGCCAATGGGCTCCGCTATGTCCAGCTCCAGCATCGATGGCGAGGCCGGCCGTGGCTGTAGTTGTGAAAGAGTCGAGAAAAGTATTGCCTTTGGCATCGGCGTTTTTGATGGTCACGCCGTAGCTCTCGTCACGGTTGATCAACCAGCGGGTGGCAAAGCCGCGATCGGTTGTGTTAGCCAGGGAGAGGACACCATCTTTAGCGGCGAGAAAGCGGCTGCCCGGGAAATCACCGAGACATTCGAGAGAAAAGCTTCCGTCCTGGTTGTCGTGGATTCTCCAGCGAGCGCCGCTGAATTGTTTTTCTTCCTCACTCCACTGCAATCTCATCTTGCCATCGTATGTGCTGCCGTCGAGCCAGCGCGGGCCATCGATTTTGCTCAAGGATTTAAGAGAGATCACATCCCCGTGTGCGACCGGATCTTTCATCGTCGACTGCAAAAAGAGTTTCCAGTTGGCGCCGCTGTAAACGCCGCCGGCTTCTGGAGCGAGGGCAAGCGACTGCGATTCAACCTTGGCATCGAGGAAACGATTGCCGGATTTCAGGCCGACGTTTACCAGAGCGAAAAATTCTCCACCGGTCGCCTGGACCTTCCAGCGGGTGCTCAAGGCGCTGTCGGATTTCTGAATGACGACTTTGCCACTGGCATCGACGCCGAGCCAGCGCGATCCCGCAGCGCTGCCCATGGCTTCAAAGGTGTAGGTTGCGTTATCCACGGCGTGCACGCGCCAGAGGACGCCCGAGTACTTGGCATCGGCTCTGAGCATGACCTGACCGGAATCCGTCCGACCTTCGAGCCAGCGGTTGTCAGCTTCGGTTTTGGTTTGCAAAGTGTAGATCTGACCGTCGTAGAGCGGTCCCGAAAAAGTCGCGGACAAGGCTTTCGAACTGAGACTCAGAATGGTTCCGATACCCAGAATAATTTGCAGCATATGCCGGCCGAAGCGGATACACATAGGCCTCCCTCTCATTTTCAATAAATTGACCCAATTTCAGAAGATGTGCTGGTATTTTAGGCGATTTGACTGAGGAGGGGAAGCAAGGAAAGTCCGGGAAGGGGAGAAGAATGAGAGCCCTTCGGGGAGAAGGGCTCTAGAGACTTATTTAGCCGATGCCACTGCTTCGAGGCGGTAAACACGGTTGTTCAAAAGATCTGTGATGTAGAGATTGCCCTTGGCATCGAACTCGATACCGCTCAGAGCAGAGTTCGCTGCTGCTGGGAGGATGTCGCTCAAAGTCAGGCTGTCGAGGAGCTGACCCTCTTTGCTGAACGCATGGATTTGACCGCTGGTGTAATCCGAGACGTAGAGAGTGTCTTTGTAGAGAGCTATGCCTGATGGAGTGCTGAGCTTGGCTTTAGCGCCATCGATCACAGTCTTGGCAACAGGACCATCGACGTAGCGCTGGATAGTGCCGTCGTAGTTTGGCTCAAGGTTACGTGAGACTTTGTAGTCTTTGTTTTTGATCGAGATGTAGTCGAAACCTGATTTGGTCAGGTAGTCGAGGCCAAGATCGATGCCAACAACACGGTTGTGACCTGTATCGACAGCATAAGCAACGCCCGACGCCTTGTCGAAGACGATGTGCGAAGGAACACCTTCCACGCGCTCAAGGAGGCCGTCTGCGTAGCGAAGGGTTACGCCATCGCTGTGATCAGCGCCGCCGTAGTTGTGGTCGTTTCTGAAGTCGTAAACAGTGATTGCGCCGTGCGCGCCGTCGTTGACGACATAAGTGTTGCCGTGAACCCAGGCGATGCCGATTCCTGATGGACTGTTGTGAAGCATGTCCATGTGCGAGCCGTGGCCGCCATCAAACCAAGTCTGTGTCCAAAGAGTTGGACCCATGAAATCCCAAGGAGTTGAATCTTGAGTGACAGTGTTGATGTCGTGGATGGTTGCGAAGAAACCGCTTGGAGCAAACGCGATGCCAGTTGGGTTAGGCATAAAGTGTTCTGCACCGAGGGCTGTTGCGAGACGGGATTTCGCAACTTTATTGCCAGTGGCGTCCAGAGTCAAAACAACTGCGCTGTTGTCGCCGTGGTTGACGACGTAGAGGTCAGTTGGCTTGAGTGGGTTGATCGCGATATCGGAAGGAGCGTTGAGGCCCAGCTTCGAATCCGCGATAACAGTCAGTTTCAGTGTCTTAAGGGAACTGCCAGCGTTGCCTAGAATGTCGACGCCCTGGCTATAAGCAGCGACGCTGAAAGACAATCCCAGCAGAGCCACGAGAGAATTTTTCACAACCATCGATATCTCCTTTGATGTATTGAAGAACCGGGTTTTACACGAGGCGCATCAGCCCTACGAGTAGAAAATCCATATATTTGCGGAATGGATAATCGTCACCACGAAAAAAGGCGCAGACATCAGTGGTGCCTTGGTTTTCACGTATCCTTTTGTCTTCAGATTCCTCGAATAATTTCAGTCGACGTCAAAAAAGCACAGCGCGTCGAAAAGTTCTAATCAACTGAAAATAATAAGAAATATCATTTTATGACTAGGAGCCTATTTCCGAAATCTGTATAAGCAAATCAGGTAAATGTTTTTTCAGGAGATTTTATGAAACTGTTATTGTCCCTAGCTCTTGCTGCAACTGTCTTTGCTGGTTGTACTCATGACAACGCTCCAGAGCCGACTACAACTCAGGCTGAGCCATCAGCTAAAGAAGGCTGGGAAGACATTAAGTCTGGCACTAAAGAAGCCGCTCACGGCACAGGCGAAGCTGCAAAAGCTGGCGGAAACGCTGTTGTTGAAGGCGCTAAAGACGCTGGCACTGCAGTCAAGGACGCAGCTGTTGACGCTGGTCACGCTGTAAAAGCTGCTGCTTGCCCAGTTCTCGGCAACAAAACCAACAAAACTTATTACACCAAAGCAAGCAAGAGCTACCAGTCTCTCTTGAACGGTAAAAAAGCTTTGGCATCGGCAAATCGCGAATGTTTCTCTAGCGAAGAAAACGCTAAAGAAGCCGGCTTCAAAGGTTCTATGAAATAATATTTCACTGACTGCAGACCTATTGAACCCTTGGGTTTTTTAGGTCTGTTTTTCAGAGTCCATACCTAAATGTAATCATTCCGCCTTTACATCGACGCTCTATTCCCTTAGCTTTTTTCCAAGTAGATAAATTGGGTGGAATTAGGGAATGACAAACGGACGTCTCGATCCCCACATTGAGAATTTTATAGCCTCCTGCATCAATTCCGTTGAGCAGTTAGAAATTCTTCTCTTATTGCGGCAAAAAAGCGAACTCGATGTCGAAACGATCAATCGGGAACTTCGCACCTCGCCCACATCCGTTGAAAAACGACTCTCTGATCTGATTCGTAAACATCTAATTACTTTCCGTGAAGCTGACGGACGTGTTATCTATCGTTACGAACCTATCGAAACTCATATCGCCGTTATCGATGACCTCGCCGTTCTATACGGGACCCATCGAGTCGCCATTATCAACGCAATATTTTCGAAACCGACGGACAAACTCAAGGACTTCTCCGAAGCTTTCCGATTGAGGGACAAAGGGAAATGATGGCAACAATCGTCTACATCCTCTCGTCGTTGACCTGCATAGCCTGCGCTGTGCTTCTCCTGCGTTCCTGGAGACGAGGCGGCGGCAGCTCCAAGCTTCTCCTCTGCAGCGGGCTCTGTTTTGCGGGACTCGCTTTGAACAATGGCCTGGCGACCATTGACGTGAACACGGCCAATGACATGCTTGATCTCTCAACGATCCGGCTCGCGATCTCTTTGACAAGTGTGAGTATATTAATCTTCGGCCTAACGTGGGAATCGGTATGACGAGCGGCGGGCTTGGCTCAGACATGAATATCCTTCTTTCAGGCGCGATGATGGCGCTCTGCTGGATCGTGTCGCTCTTTTTTTTAAGGTTCTATATAAAGTCCCGGGATCGCCTTTTTGCCTGTTTCTCCTGGTCATTTTTTATGCTGGGAGTCGAACGGCTGGTGATCTCGGTCTACGAAATATCCAATGAGAAGGTGGGTGCGGTCATTTGCATACGCCTCATCTCCTTTATCCTGATCCTGCTCGCTATCATCGATAAAAACCGGCGAAGCAGTTAAAGTCTTCCATAGGAATTCTCCATGAACAAATCCCGCGAACTCGATCGACTCATGGCCAAAGAAGTTCTCGGCCACGAAACCTATCATGAAAAATCCGGAGCGTTGCGCGAACGTCTGCCGTCCGGACAAAGCCGTCCTTTGCGTGCCTTTAGTTCTGATATTGCTGCGGCCTGGGAAATTGTGGAAAAGCTTGGTATTACGCTTTTGCCCGTGGATCAGGGTTGGTTTGCGCTCGTTGGGCAAAAAAAGGGTTGGACGAGTCCTGCTGAATTTATCACCTATCTCCAAACCGCTGACTTCACCAAATCGGGTGCAGCCGTCGGCGAAGATGCGCCGATGACAATCTGCTTAGCTGCTATGAAAGCGGTTGAGCGACGTGATGCGCTTCCGGACGTTGACGGTCAGGCTGCGCCCGAAGCTGAGCTGACCCACTAAGTCACGCATTCAGCGTGCTTCGCGGATCTTCTGCCCATCGATATCAAAGCCCTTCGAGACTCCGGGAACAAAGTTGTCCCGAAAGTTGACGAGGGTTTGTAATAAGATCTTTCGGTGAATCGGTTTCGAGAGATGTGAGTTGAACCCACTGACGACGCAGCGTTGCCGTTCCTCAGCCATAGCGTGAGCCGTGAGCGCAATGATTGGCCCCAGATAATTCTGCCGACGCAGCTCCTGAGTCGCTGCATGTCCATCCATCACCGGCATTTGCAAATCCATGAGGATGATCGAGTATTTTCCCGTAAGCGCCTTCTCAACGCCCTCCTGGCCGTTGGAGGCTGTCTCGACGTTCGCGCCGCTCATCCTCAGCATGCGGCTGATGAGGAGCTGATTGTCGAGGCTGTCTTCGACGAGAAGAATGTTGATCGAGTTGAGCCGGATCGGAGCCTCTTCGCCCTTGGTCTCCGGCACAGCTTTGCTTGGAACGAAGTTATGCACCTCATCGCCCGCGATTTCGCCTGGATCGATCGTCACGACGAAGGAGCTGCCTTTGCCGAGTTCACTCTCCGCGAGAATCACATCCCCACCCAGAGATCGAGCGAGTTTTTTGGAAAGGACGAGTCCAAGGCCTGTGCCTCCGAAGCGTCTCGTCGTCGAACTGTCAGCTTGCGCGAAAGGCTCAAAAAGACGAGTCGATTGATCGCTCGTGATCCCGCGTCCACTGTCTTTGATGATGAATGCCAAGTGCCCCTTACCGTCGTCCGAAGGCTGCTGACGAATCGTCACGCTGATGCCACCTTGATCGGTGAACTTGATCGCATTGCCGACGATGTTGAAGAGGATCTGCCGCAGGCGCAGCGGATCAGTCGTGATTCGGGTCGGCACTTTGCCTTCGGTGCCCAAGGTGAGACGAAGACCTTTTTCCGTAGCTTCGAGATCCAGAAGCATGTTGATATCGGTCAGGATCTCATCGAGAGGGACTTCGATGCGTTCGACATCGAGTTTGCCGGCTTCAACCTTGGAGAGATCGAGAATGTCATTGATGATGTTCGAGAGGAGTTTGCCGTTGCGTTTGATGGCGTCGACACACTTTTGTTTCTCGGATGCCGATTGATCATGGGAAAGCATCAATTCCGAAAAGCCCATGACTGCGCCGAGCGGAGTCCGGATTTCGTGACTCATGTTCGCGAGGAAAGAGCTTTTCGCCGTGTTGGCGGCTTCGGCAAGTTCTTTGGCGGCACGGAGTTCTTCCTGCTTTTTCAAGAGGAGGATTTCGATTCGCTCGCGCTCTTCCACTTCCATGCGGAGCGCGTTGTTGGCCATTTCTAACTCGGCCGTCCGCTCCTTGACTTTGACATCAAGGACTTCGTAGGCGCGGCGGAGTGATGCTTCCGAGTTTTTGCGATCGGTGATATCACGGGTGACTTTGGAAAAGCCCTTGAGGAGGCCTTCACCATCGCGAAGCGGAGTGAGAACTGTGCTGGCCCAAAACATGGAGCCATCCTTTCTCACCCTGAGGCTCTCGTCCTCGTATTGACCATCGGCCTGCGAGCTGGTCAGTTCAAGCTCGGGAAGACCGGCACGAATTGCATCGGGCGTATAAAAGCAGGAAAAATGCTGACCGATAATGTCGGCGGCTGCATAGCCTTTGATGCGTTGCGCGCCTTCGTTCCAGGTCTTGACGTTGCCTTTTTCGTCGAGCATGAAGATCGCATAATCTTTCACGCCGGCCACGAGGAGACGAAACCGCTCCTCACTCTCGCGAAGGGTCTGCTCGGTTTTTTTGCGTTCGATGAAGAGTCCGACGCGAGTTCCGATATCGACGAGGGTCGAAAGTTTGAGGCTATCCTCGGGTTCGACCGTATTATTGATGAATTCGACGACCGCTGCGAGTTCGCCTCCGGCCCAGATTGGAATCGCCACCACTCCGTGCGGACCGATAGCCATCGCGATCTCTCGCGGGGGACAATGAGTGCCGCTCGCGTCACTAACCCAGGAGGGTTCTTCGAGACGAAGAGCGCGGCCTATCGTTTCCTTGTCGCTCGCGATCGTCAGGAGCCGGCTTGCCTTGTCGAGAGCTTTCATGCCCTCGCTGCCGTCGTGATAAATTTCTGAACAGCGGAGATTGCCAGTGCCGGGCTCAACATTCCAGAGAGCCGCCCATTGCCAGCCAAAGCCTTGGCAGACTGTTGCCAATAGCTTTGGGATCGCTTCGGAGACGACAAAAGACTCGGCAAGGATCCGAGTCACATCGAGCTGAATCGTCTGTAGATCCTCAACTCGTTTTTTATAAGCATTTTCACGAAGCGCATCCCGAATCCGCTGCTGCTGCGCCGCGGCCTGACTCTGGAGTTCGGCGATGCGATAGGCCTGTTCGCGTCTCTCGCTTTCGATGAGAGTGGCGGCTTGCTGACTGATGATCATCTTCTGAGCAAAGAGCTGGACGAAGACTGCAACCTTGGCTTTGACGACTTCGGGTTCGAGCGGCTTTTGCAAATAATCAACCGCGCCTACATCATAGGCCCGAAAGATATCTTTGACGTTAGAATCCATCGCCGTCATGAAGATGATCGGAATCGAATTGAATTTGGGATTATTTTTGATATGCGTGGCGAGTTCAAAACCATCCATCACCGGCATCATGATATCGGTGAGAATGACCGCAAATTCCCCTTCTTCCAGGCGAGCCAGGGCTTCGTGACCCGACGTGGCAGTCACCAGATTATAGCCGGGCAGACAGAGAAACGACTCCAGCGCAATCAGGTTGCTGGGTTTGTCGTCGACAAGCAGAATGTTTACCGCCTGCTCTTTAGGATCTGCCAAATCCATCGCTGCTCCTCTCGCAAAAGCGGGACAATTCTCTCCCGCTCGATCTTATTCCATTCCAACTCAACGGCCGCTTCTTGGACTGCGTCCCACTTTCTCCAGCCAAATGTGAATTACGGATAGGAGCTTTTCCGGATCAACCGGTTTGGTGACGTAATCGGAGGCACCGGCATGCAGAGCCTTCTCACGATCTCCCTTCATAGCCTTGGCTGTCAGGGAAATGATAGGCAAAGTTTTGAAACGGGAATCCCGACGTATTACCTGCGTTGCCTCGATGCCATCCATCTCCGGCATCATCATGTCCATCAGGACAAGATCCACGTCCGGATT
>SEDW01000906.1 GCA_004193325.1 Pseudomonadota bacterium
CCAACCAAAAGTACTTGCCTCGCGGTGAGGGCGGCAACCTGATGAGTTTTCTCTCCGGAGAAATCGACTGGAAGAGCTGCCGGGTCAAAGCGAATGAAGAAATAGCCTGTGATTTGGCTGTTGCTGAGCATCCTGAACTTCAGCTCGGACATTTCCGGGAAGACCTCGTTCAGCGTCTCGTTCAGGCGCTTCGGGAAAAATACCAGCGCGTGATTATCGATGGCTTGAATCCGGTCTTCGTCAACGAGAACACCATGCTCGGCAAAGAATCGGATGTGATCCTTATCGGCACGAGTCTTGGCGCAAGTAAACATGAAGATCTCGAGCGACTATTGTCAGTGACGCCTCGGGAGAAGGTTAAGGGGTTTGTTTTAGGATGATGAGTGGAGGCCGTTCCTTGAAGAGAGTTTTGGTTTTGGTCTTGTTACTGGCGGGATGTGCGGAGAAGAAGACGGATTCTAAAGAGTTGACCGCTAGCGAAAGCGAAGCTGTTTGTTCGTCCCGTACTGAGCAGACGTGTAAGGATGATGTTTGTCATCCTGTTATGGGTGTGAATGCGACTTCGCTCTTGAAAGAGTATGTGGGTTGTACGGCGGCTGAAGTCTGCGATCAGGCTATCACGTGTGCGACTCCCAAAGGTTATGCTACCCCGAGATTTGTGCTTTCTAATAGCTGTATGCCTTTGAGCTATGAAGGCTCGCAATGCGGGGCGTCCGACATGGAAGCTCTCGAAGATTATTATAAGAGTGAGAGCGGGACTGCTCAGTAAGTCAATTCCAGAGGTCTATGATGAAGAGCAGTATCGCCAAGTACAGGGCTTATTCCAATTCAGAACTCATGCAAAGCATCAAAAGTTTTTCAAGTTCGTCTTCAGGTGAGAATGAGCAACTCGAACTTGCCATCCAGAAAGTCGAACTAGCCAGACGCGCAAAGCCGCCGGAAATGACTCTCAGGCAAATTTGGTTTGGGAGTCTTCTTATGGCAGTGTTTATCAATGTAGTCATTGCCTTTGCTACGAATTACTTTAATAACGTCCAGGCAGCAGATTTCTACTCACGGATTGGTCTAGTCCTAGGAATTACGTACGCGATTTTTGTTATCGTCGGTTATTTGTACAAAACCTATTGGGATCGCGCTACCAAAGCACAGCGCGACGCGAACCACACACTGGTGGTGAACTACGACATGGAGCGTGCGTTGGCTGTAAATTCTAACGAAGCTCAGCTTCTAATCAAAAATAGAAAACAATTTGAACTGCTAGATTTTGCCGAGATCCAACGAGTCTTAGGTATTTTTGGTTATAATCTGCATGGTGTGAAAGTAGATACGAGCACCAATGGCCAAATGAAAACGAGTATGTTCGCGGTTTTAGTCGTCCTTCTAGTAGGCGTGACGCTTTACGTGAAGTTCTTCATGTAGCAACTCAAGAGATTAGCGATCGAAGCTGATCGCTCGTCCAAGCCTTGAGTTCAAGGATTCGTACTCGGTTGCAACTGCTCCTGCTTACGGCGCTGCCTCATCAACCTTTCCTGCTCCAGAATCGCCTCCTCATCTTCTTTGGGACGAGGCGACAGGTTTGGAGCCGCGAAGGGTGAAACACTCGCCTTCTTTGGATTCCGATAATAATCATCTTCGAGCTGCATCTCAGGAGTAAACGCCTGGCGATGGCTCGTGAAATATTGTCCCGCCTTGAGAAGAATGCCAATGCCTATGACATGCAGGACAAAAATCAGACCCATGTCTCACCTCTTTTCTCTGCAAGTGAGAGTTCCGATCCAATTCGAAAGCAGGCGCCGAGGAGCAGGCCGGCCAGCATTTGGTTTCTTTGAATCTGAAAGCCCAAATCGCCGAAGGTATAGGTCAGGTATTGGAGAAAGTAGAAGAGAGAGACGATACCAAGGAGGAAAAGGATCGGCTCCTTGGAAAACTTCAATAGCCTCCCTGAAAAAGCGATCATCGTCGCGAAGAGCAAGCTCAACGCCGAGATCGTCAAAGGCCCACCAAAGGCCCAGGAAGCGAGGAAAAGGTTATGGGGAATCATGCGATAGCGTTCGTAGACGTAGGAGATATCTGGCATCGGAAAGACTTCGTCGAATTCTTTGCCATAGCCTATGCCTGAAACGGGGCTTTGGGTCACGGCATTGATAAGGTTAGCGTTCTCGAGGTCACGGTAGGAAGGCTCCCCAGTTCCGGTCTCGTTGCCGAAGGAACGGTAGGTTTCGCCAATGAACCCGAGGGGCATGGGCATATTCCAGGTAATCATCGTGAAGAGCACGCCAGCGATGACGTAGACCATGGCAACGACTACAGCAGATGTGAGGATTGTGGCTTTCATAGCCAGCGATTTCTCTTTGAAGAAGTAGTACACAAGGCATACGACTGCGACGACGGAAAATCCGGAGAAGTAATGGTCGATAAGATATTCTTCGTCATATTTAAAAAGAGAGTAGTTTGTAAAGTAGACGAAGAGCGCCTGAAGGGATTTCAGACAGATTGCTATGGTCATCCACTTTAGAGCTTTCTCAGTAAAAGCTCGGTCCCGCCAGATTGCGAATCCTATGAAGACCCAGAGGGGGAGGCAGTGGAGGAAGCGTAACTGTATAAACATGGTGTTCAGCTGGCCCCCGCTCATCACGCCGAGTAGCCCTGCTATATAACTGCAAATGAAAACGGCGACACCAACGAGGAAGATCGGAAAAAAGCCGAGTTTGTTCCAATCGCGAAAGAGTAGGGGAGCCCTTCTCAGGACGAGCCAAGCTGAGAGAAGAATGGCAAAGGTCTCCATACCAGTAAGGCCGTAGGATTTGAAGAGTATCGCGCCGAGCGCTTCGGTCCAGGTATCGATTGTTCGTCCCCAGGCCACCTGAGAAATATCGTCTATGAGGAAGCTGAAAACTAGAAAGCCGAGTAAGATATCCTGATCAGGGCTACTTCTACG
>SEDW01000907.1 GCA_004193325.1 Pseudomonadota bacterium
GCATTGCTTGCATTGGCCTTGATCTTAGAGCTGATTTCAGTCACTGAGCTCGAGATCTCTTCGACCGAAGAGGCCTGCTCGGTTGCCCCTTGAGAAAGACTCTGGCTGGCGCTTGAGACTTGTGACGAGCCCGTCGCAACCTGATAAGACGCGGAGTTTGCACGTGTGATGATTTCGCGGAGGACGTTGATCATGGTTTGGAAGGCTTTTCCCAAACGATCTTTCTCTGAGGCTAGTTTTACTTCGACCGTGAGATCGCCTTTGGAGATTTGCTCGGCGACGTTAGCCTTTTCGTTGAGGCCGTGCACCATAGTGCGAATGTCAGCGTAAACACCAACGGCTTCGGGACGAAGTTTCACAGCAGTGTCACCAGCTGTAACCTGACGCACGATGTCGCTGATTTCCGATGGATCCGCGCCCAGAGTCTTGAGGGTATTGCCCGCAATCGCAAGGCCGATCCCGATCGAACAAGCAACACCGATGAGGATGATGCCAAGCATGATGAGCTGCGAGCGGCTGGCGGTTTCTGAAGATTCTTGAGAAATGCCGCGAGCGAGTTTGCCGACAAGGTCTGAGAGCTCGTTGAATTCTTTAGCAGCATTTGCGTAGGGATCACGTGCTTCGGCTTGAGCCGCTTGGAGCTTTTCGTGGAACTCGAGAAAGGTTTTCAGATCCTTTTCCTTCGTGCCTTCTTTAAGCATGGAGATCTTTTCATCCCACATGCTAGCAGCCTTGGCCTGAGAATCCTGCCAGGTTTTGATGCTGCCCATCAGCTGATTGTATTCAATTTTCTTTTGTTCGGTGTTAGTCAGTGGCTCGTACTTCTTCAGATATTCGAAGAGCGTGTTGATGTTCTCCGCATAGGTAGCCTTCGTTCTTTCGGCCATTGGCAGATCGACGGTCAACTGGACCATAACCCTGGATGAGGAGCGAGCATCCACCATCGCTGCATTAGCTCGCGAGAGGTAGTCGAGAGAGGGGATCGAGATCTCAGCGAGAGTGTTGATGTTCTTCGAGAGCGAAGAAATCATGAGTGTTCCGATCAAGCCAATGGCTAGAGCGAAGCCGGATGAGATGATAAACCCGAAAATGAGTTTAGAGCGCAATGTTTTATTCACGAAACCCCCATCATAGGAAACGTCACGTTTGAAGCATGGTGTTAAATACCATGCGTAAAAGAATGAACTTCTTCTAACACAGGGTCCGGCTTCGGTTTAAAGCGGAGGATAATCAAATGTGATGGGAATATCAGAATGCAAAATTGTTGGAAAAGTTTCTGGTTTTGAACACTTAAAATATTTTCGAACGAAGCGTAAAGTAAGCGTATTAAATCCATTTGATTGCATGAAAGGCTGGGAGAGTAAATTATTTCCGCCAGTTCCTATCGTTTTCTTGTGCACAATCTAATTTCTGACTCGAGCGGGCTTTGCATATAATTCACCACGATCGGCACATTGTCCTTAATAAATAGGCATAAAAAAGCCCCCTCGTTTCCGAGGGGGCCAAGACAGTAAAAATTATTTTTCACAAGATCCAGGCAGAGATTTAATCCACTGCGAGATGAGTTCCACGCCTTCCACATGCGCCATGCCTTTCGCTAGCTCAGGCATTTTCGTAGCGGCCTTCACTGAGTTCATGCGGCTGATCATGATCGACTCTTCCGGCTTGCCCGGGACGATATC
>SEDW01000124.1 GCA_004193325.1 Pseudomonadota bacterium
GCAACTTTGTAGCGGCCAAGTTTGAGAAGACATTTGCCAAGCAGGTTCAGGAGCGCGAGCGAGTTCGGAAATTCCTGCAGAGCGTTTGACGCCTGCTCACAAGCCTCTTCGTAGCGGCCGTAGCTGTAGGCAAATTCCGCTTGAAGCTGCCATTGAGCACTCGGAGGAATACGCGCATCGGATCGATAAGGCAGCCAGAGACGTTCGGCTTCCGCATGGTTTCCGCTATCGAGCAGCGAACGAATCTTCTGCTCGAGCGAGACCTGTTCATGAGGACGACGGGTCTGCTGCAAGACAGTGACGATTGATTTGAAGAAAGTTCTTTGATCGAGCGGCTTGTCGATGACTGCCGAGACACCCATCTCCGCGACGAGCGACATGTCATCAGCTTTCACGTGCGAACTCGCAACCACGATTGGAACGTAGAGAAATCCGCGTTGACGGAAACGCTGAAGGAGGAGAGGTCCGGCGATTCCCGAGATAACCCATTCCATAAGAATGAGATCCGGTTCCGGCTGATCCTTCATAGCCTCCCAGGCTTCAGTGCCATCGGAATAGATCGCAATGTTGGTGATCCCTGCATCCTTGAGCAGAGTCTCCGCGAGATATTGAGTCTTGGTGTCGGGATCGATGATAACAACCGACTTTAAACCGAGGAGATTGATCTTCGGTAGCTGCGGCCGAACAGCAGTCATATCGATATCGATCTGTGGACCGCCATCAATCGAGGGCAAGTGATCGGCCTCGATAGGATTGGCATTCATCTCCTGGCTTTTGGCTACAAAGTCCCGGCGGAGCTGATCGATTTCAACCTTTGAGGATTTGGAAATGAGTTCGGCATGATTGAGGGTCGAGATCGCATCCTCGTGCATACCTGTGGCGGCCTGAGCCTTGGCAAGGTTCATCAGGATCTTCGTGTCGGCGGTATAGACTTCGCTCAGGGACGATTCGAGATTGAGGCGAAGCTTCGACATCCGGAGTTCGATCAGTGCCTGACGCAGATACTCCGCGGAGACGAGAGTCATATCAAGAGTGTTGGATGCAAATCTTTCGAAGAGCTGCTCAAAACTCCGGGTCATGCTCTCACGGTTATAGGGCGTGAGGTGACAGGAGAGGAGCCCAAGTTCAAACGCGAGAGGAATGTGGATACGCTCTTCCATCGTGAAGAGCATGCTCACGCGAACCTTGTGCAGCGAGGGATAGGTTGTGATCAATTTAAGTATGTGCATGCCGTTGACGGTGTGTTCCGACGATAGGGGCATGATGATCCAGTCCACGGGACTGGCCTTGAGATGACTGAGAAGGTCTCCGGGTTTGTTAACCGTAGCGACGGCAGGAAATCCAAATCCACGCATGATGTCGGCGAGCAGCATCCTGCGTGCTGGTACGGCTTCCACCACAACGATTCGGGCTGTTTTTTTGACGATGGAGTTTTCTGACATTGTCTTGTCCCGTCTGAAACGTCTCTACGGTTAGCTCATCGGAAAAATAGCTCTTTCTATAAGTATGCGGCTCCGACTGCGCCCCGTCAACGTTTCAATGCCCAGGCTAAGGCTATGGATTTGTTTTCCTATTTCTTTTGCTGTGAGGAAGGGGAGAAAAGGAAATGCACCAAGAAATGGTGCATTTTATGTACGAATTAAAAGTACTCAATCCTGTTTTTCAAGCGCTCCAAGGCCTTCGCAGGCTTCGATCGCCTGATAGCCGACCGCTACGAGACTGACGAGGAATTGAGCCATCGAGGGATCGCTCGTGAAGAAAATGCCCTCATCGATCACACCCATTTTCAGGCGCGGAGGAAAACGTTTGGAGAGGTCGGCGGCCATCTCCTGCAGGTTTTGCCAGCCCTGACGCTGCGCTTCGATAATCGTCACGGATTGCCAGACGCTCGACTGAGTCGGCGATATGTGGCGGCGCAAATTCCCGGCCACGTGCCCCATAGTCATGCGGCAGTTCACTTCGCCAAGGATTTTCAGATAGAGCTGACCCTGAAACTCATAGAGCATCGTGTCGATGCCCGCAGCATAACGGTAGCCGTGCTGTCCAAGGCGGCGTTTCACCGACTGGGCAACTTCCATCATGGCTTCGATGGGGCGCTTATTAAAACGGCGGCTGTCATGGAGGAAGGCGCGATGCTCAGGGAGCAGGGCATAACTCAGGGACTGCAGACAGTGGCCTTTGTACTGGCCTTTAGCATTCGTATAGAAGACAAAACTTTCCATCTTGTCCGAGTCCGCGCCCCAGACGATCGAGATGTCGACGATTCGCTTCATCCAGGGCTCGATGAGGATGCAGCCGTAGAGGTCGAGCTGACGTTCGATCCAGCCCAATTGAGCATCGGTCAGATGTTGATCGGGGTAGGCGCGAAGCATGCCCGATCCTGCAAATCCATAAGGGCTCTTGATCACCGCAGGGATGTTGTAGAGCTTGTGAATATTGTCGATTGCCATCAGCACATCGGTGAGATCGTGGACGAGTGCTCCATCGGCTTCCGGCGGTCCCCAGATCTCAGAGTTGAGTTCGGGAAATTCTTCGCGCAGCTCTGAGCGAAGCTTTGGCAAAGCGGATTTACGGAAAAGTTCCATCCAGGAGCTTTGCCAGAATCCTTCGTCAGAAACTTCTACGGGCATCGCCGTCCGGGCATTCATCGCTTTGAAAATATCGAGCGTGCGCGGCGTCCAGCCCCAAGGCTGAAGACTTTCCCAGCGGCGTTCTTTCAACTCTTTGGGAAGCGTGCGTTGATCTTCGGGCAGCACATGAAATTCCGGGAGATCAAATCCCAAATCGCGAAGCTGCTTGAGGTAAGCGGCCGAAGGTGCCTTATGCGTGACGACTACGTCACCAGGCTTGGCGACGTAGAGCAAACTACTCATGAGTTCGCCCATCACCTTCTGCGTGCCTTTTTGTGGATGATAGCCAGGGGCCTCGCGGGCGAGTTCCAATTCACAATCGGCGTTGTACCAATAGAGCGAAGGAACGCGGCCTTTGGTGCCGGCATGAATATATAAGCTGTCGACATATTCTTCAGTCAAGTCTGCTCTCCGTCTCGCTTCACGATCAAAAACAGGGCCTTTCGCTCGAGCCGGGCTGAGCGGCAAAGTGAGGTTTCCCTCGTAGGCTTCCCATTGCGTCGTGTCTTTCGGTTTCCAGCGTTCAAGCCAACTCACACCGTGTTTTACATGACCGATTTCGTCGTCGTAGACCTTTTGCAGAATATCTGCGGTCTCGTAATCCCCAAGTTCTTTGAAGATCTTCGTGTAATGCGATGCAAAATCGAGATTGGCCTGTTCGAAGGTTAGACTCATTCCTGTCACGAAATCCAGGGGATTTTTCATATCCTTCAAACAATCCCAGAAGAACCGATTGACATTTACGTCGCCTAATTTGGTGCCAAGCTCTTGCATGCGTTTAATGTAAAGGCCTAGATGCTCCTGCTCTTCTCGGATTGTGCGCAATATTCCCTGACGAAAAGCGTAGGGGGCATCCGGGAATTTGAGGAGGACGAGTGCCATGAGTTCGATGGCGAGGAGTTCGTGGTTAGCGAAGAAATGGAGGACCAGTCCACGCATCTTTGGAGTATGAAGATCTTTCGGAGCAGGAAAGGGAACTTTCTTCTCTACACTCGCGAACTGCATAAAAGAAGGGCGTCCAGGAACTTCGGGAACGTCATCGAATGGGATTCCCGGGTGCGCGTCGGTCACGTGTTCGGGGAAACTCAGCTTGTCGCTGAGTTCACGTCCGAGCAGGAGTTGTTCCGCAAAACTTCGCAGCTCCATGAGCTGACCCTTCCCTTCTTTTTTAGAGAACGACGTAACCGATGCGTTCATGCACACGTTTAATTGTGCGTTCGGCGTGCGCGATTGCGCGTTCGGCTCCGCTTTTCAAAATGCGATTGAGTTCGGTTCGTTCGTCGACAAGTTCCTGCGCGCGTTTTTGAATCGGGCTCAGTTCCTTGATAACGATTTGTGCGGTCTCAACTTTGAGATGACCGTACTGTTTGCCTTCATAACGAGCTACGACTTCGGCGATGCTCTCGCCGGTGATTGCCGATTGAATGCTGAGAAGATTCGAGACGCCGGCTTTGTTCTGGCTATCGAACGCAATCACAGTTTCCGAATCGGTCGTCGCGCGTTTGAATTTCTTCTCAATATCAGCCGGACTGTCGGAAAGAAATATCGAACCGTTTTCGTTCACGGCCGACTTGCTCATTTTCGAGGTCGGAGTGAGCAAATCCATAACACGTGCGGCAACGGTTGGGATGTGAGCCTTCGGCACGACGAAGGTGTCGTCGCCGTAAATGCCGTTCATGCGTTCTGCCAAATCACGCGTTAATTCAACGTGTTGAGTCTGGTCTTCACCGACGGGAACAATGGTCGTGTCGTAGAGTAAAATGTCGGCAGCCATCAATAGGGGGTAGGTGAAAAGTCCTACGGGGATGTTGGTGCCGGTCTTCGCACTCTTCTCTTTATATTGAATCATTCGACTCAGTTCGCCCATGTAACCGAAACAGTTGAGCGTCCACGCGAGTTGAGAATGCTGGGGCACGTGGGACTGGACGAAGAGCACACATTTTTCGGTGTCGATACCAGCGGCAATATAGCAGGCTATGCTGAAGAGAGTGTTTTTGCGAAGGGCTTCAGGATCCTGACGCGCAGTCATGGCATGTTGATCGACGGCCATGAAGTAGGAGTTATAATCATTTTGGATCCGCACCCAGTTCTTGATCGCGCCGAGGTAGTTGCCAAGCGTGAGTTTGTTCGTAGGTTGAATTCCAGAAAGAATAACTTTTTTATCGTGGTTTCCCGTCATCACAAAGATCCTTCTTTGGCTGCGATATGTTTCACAACCCGAAGGTATACAAGGAAGGGGCGATTTTCGCCAGCTTTCTGTACCAAAAAGTAGGGTCTGACGCCTCTGCTCTTGGGTGAGTTGAGGAGGAAGGCTCTGGACTCGGATCGGCTGGGTCGCTAAAGTAGAAACCCAAACGCCTCTCCCCCATTGATCGAGGATATTTCGTGGATTTCTCAGCTATTTCAAGTCACATCACGCTAACAAACCTCGGTATGGTTTTCCAATTGGCCATTTTGGAAGGGCTCCTGAGCTTTGACAATGCCCTCGCCCTTGCCGCTCTTGTATCGGGACGGCTCGCGCATCCGGAAGATCGTAAGCACGCTCTCCTCTGGGGTATTTGGGGCGCCTATATCATTCGTATCGGAATCGTCTTCGTCGGCGTGTGGCTGATGGAACATGAGTGGATCAAGTTCGCTGCCGGAGCTTATCTCATCTGGATGGCGATCAATGAGCTCTTCCTGAAAAAGCCGGAGAGCGAAGGCGCAGATGCAGCGCAAGCGGAGCATGACGCTGAGGCGATGATCAATGCGCCGGCTGCCAAGGGTGTGGGCCGGGCTTCGATGAAAAAAATCATTGGCGTGATCGTTGCCGTGGAATTGATGGACTTGATGTTCTCGATCGATTCGATTGCGGTGGCTCTTGCTGTATCGAATGAGAAGTGGGTCCTCATTGCAGGCGCTATCATCGGGATTTTGATGATGCGGGTTGCGGCTTCTTATTTTGTGAAGTTGATCGACAAATTCCCCATCCTGATCCCGACGGCGTTTGTCCTGGTTGGAGTTGCAGGTATCAAGGTCGTTCTGGAAGTGACTCATCTGGAGTTTGGTTCGACCAACATTCCGATGATTGGTTATCACGTGCCGGAATATGTATTCCTGCCCCTGATGTTTGCCATCCTTGCAGGCGCGATGTTTATGAACTGGAAGTTTCCTGAGAAGTTTAAGTCGCAGCATTGATCTTTTGCTAAGAGTAAAATGCCCGCATCCTCGTTTGGAGGGTGCGGGCGTTTTTGCGTTTGAGTCCTCTATTCGTAGAGCTTCATGACTGGAGAATGCTTGAGGTAGAAGATGCCGTCGATGTAAGCGGTCGCCATCGATTTGTTTTCTTCTGTGAGCCCCATCGTTTCGAGAGGGATTTTGCTGAGGTCAGCGAAGATATAATCGCGTTGATAGGTGGCAAGCCATGCCTCCGGGGAGCCAGGCGCAGCCTTTTCCTGAGGAGTGATAAAATCGAATTGTGGAATCGTATCGAAGCGGTCGGCAGCGATGTAGATCACGACCAGTTTGTCCTTGTAAGCCTCCTGTAGATAGCTGCCCATTGTGCGAACGGCAGGATTGTTCGCGACCTTCTGCAGGTGGCCGTTAGCCGACCAAACGAGAGTCTTCTTGATCGTCGTCGGGTCTTTCAATTTCATCGTTAAGAGGGCAGCCATACCTTCGTCTCGAATGGAGTTTCGCTTGGCGATGTCTTTGATGTTGCAGGCTCGCTTGGCCGCGAAGCCTAAGGAAATGCCAGCTGTGCGGTCGAATGTTTTTCCAGACTCTTGAGCGAGCGCGGCGCCCAGATCGATGCAGCTTTTGCAAAGGGCCTCGCTGGCCTTGTCTCCGTCATCGATGAGAGCGGAGCAGGCTTTGATTTCTTTCTGCAGCGGGCCGAGGTCGTTGTTCGAGTAGTCGCTTAGGGCGGCGAGAGTTTGTGTGCCATTGGCAAAATCAAAACCGAAGATCTTCACAGGATCGGTAGGATGCTCCTTGTTGTAGGTCCGGAGCCAGTCGAAGAGGTCGGCAATGGTCTTACTGTGCCAGACGCGATAGAGCTTTTGGGTGGCGTCCTTCGCGCTGCCTTTGCCAGCCAGGATGTAGTCGTTTACTGACTGGACTGAGACGAAGCTGTCTTCGAAGGCTATGGACCGAACTCCGCCCTTAGAGACAAGAGTCTGAACGATGCGTGCTTTGGCTTGGTAGAATCCTTCGGAGGTGTGAGCGGATTCGCCGAGGCCTATGATTTCGGCCTTTTCAGTGAGGGCGAGGATGGGTTTGAGATCGTCATCTTTTGTGGTGGATGGGGAAATGCTACGAATCTCGCTCATCCCGCTTGGAAGTGGAGGAAGGTCCTTGTTTGTATTCCCAGAACTGGTCGCGCAGGCGCTCGGTAAGAGGAGAAGTATGGCGAGCGAATAAAATTTATTTCTCATGGAAAACCTTTTCACCTTGGATCCGAAACCTTTCCGAGATAGGTCTAAGCTGGCAGACGTTCTCGATGAGAAGTGACGAATCGCAGTCGACATTGAACAATCGTTTAACAAGGGACATTTTCAGATATTCGCTGTGAGAATGATCGTCAAGGTTTTTCGCGCATGAGAATCTCTCATCAGCTCATGAATTTCTCATTCTAATTCGTGAAAACAGGCTCGAATTCATGGCTGGATTAAATTGGTGGGATGTCCTGTCACTCTATGAACTTTGTGTTAATCTTGAAATGACGAATCATCGAACGAAATTGGCCTAAGGTGTGCGGTGAACAAAGCGTTAATCTTTTACATTTTTCTAACGTGTTGCTTCTTTACGGAGCTATTACGCTGTCCTACGCTTAGTCCACGCAAATCTCCTTTAAAAATCACTGAAATTGAGATCACGGGCTTCGCGATCGACTCGCCCTTCGAGTTGGAAGAAGAGCCTAAGGTGACCGAAGACGATGAAGAGTCGGACGACGAAGCCGAGGGTCTGCGACCCGTGCGTCCCGGTTCAACCAGCAGCCGGATGATCGCGCATCTTATTCTTTCTTCTGTGCCGAAGCATTTTCAGCTGAACGAACGACCCTTAGATCCTACTCAGCCTCCATATAGACCTTCTTTTGTGCCCGCACCTATACTCTCGCCCTTGGTGTCCTCTCAGGGACCGCCTGTCTAAATCTTTCCAAATTTCGATCTAAAAAATGAGTCTCATAGCGAAGGCATGCCTATGCTTGCAATTGGCGGCATTGCGTTTTTGGGGGCTGTTCTGTCGACTCTTCCGGCAGGTCCAGTCAACCTATTGGCTATTTATTACGTCTTGAATGGACGGCTACGGATCTGGCG
>SEDW01000125.1 GCA_004193325.1 Pseudomonadota bacterium
TCGCGTCCTGATGTTCTTAGCCCAATATACAAGGGTGAAGTAAACGTTCATGGTCTAGGCTTCTCCCCAGATCACAAAACGCTCTTAGTTATATCCACAGCATCAAATGCAGCTACTTTCATTGATACCCAGACGAACAAGGTAAAAGGTACGGTTTATGTCGGTCGTTCGCCCCATGAAGGATTTTTTACCCCAGATGGTAAGGAAGCTTGGGTTGTTGTCCGCGGCGAGGACTACTTGTCCGTGATCGACACCACGACTTTTCGAGAAAAAAGTCGCATTCAGACAACAACTGGACCGGGAATGGTGATTTTTCATCCGAACGGTAAAATCGCTTTTGTCTGTAACAGTTTCAATCCAGTTGTTGAGGTCATAGATCTCTCGACTCGCAAAGTCGTGAAGAGCATTCCTGTGGTGAGTCCGTTCTCTCCATTCCTTCAGGTCACACCCGACGGAAGAGAGATTTGGTTGACGCATAAGGATGTTGGCAAAGTCACGCGGATTGACGCTGAAAAATGGAATGTTATCGGCACTATCGATACTGGATTCATCACAAACCACTTGGCTTTTGCTAAGGTCGGGAGCCACACTTTTGCCTATGTTACTGTCGGCGGCGAGGATCTGGTAAAGGTTTATGACCTTACAAATCCAGCTAAATCGACAGCTGAGATTAAAGTGGGAGCATTGCCGCATGGGATTTGGGCGTCAGACGATAGCTCGCGGCTCTATGTTGGTTTGGAAAATGGGGATAGCATAGCGGTTATTGATAGCAGCACAAACTCTGTCGTCGCGACTGTGCCTGCTGGACAGGCTCCTCAGGCTTTGGTTTACGTGTCCAATGCTGTGGAAAAAGGAGATGGGAAAGCGGGTTTAAAGCCAAGACCTGAAGGGCCTTCAAATGCGACGTTCCATCTTCGCCCAAAGAGTGGCGAGACCAAAGGTCTGGCCGTCGTGAGAAATCTAGGACCCGTCGATTCGTTCGAGATCAACATCTTTAAAGCAAAGCCTGACTCTTTTTTCGAAGTGTATCTTGGTTCTAAAGAGCGATTGTTAGCCATCGTTAAGACTAACGAAAAGGGAATGGGTTCTGCGACTGTGATCGGCCCCGCTAAGACTTTAGCGCCTGATATCAGAAAAAATCATGACGAGGTAAAGCTGGTCGTCATGGAAAAAGGCCAAGCGTTTAATACTGAAAAAGCTTTGCTTCTTAGCAAATGAGGAAGAGGCGTGACCTTGTTAAAACGAGATGAAATAGCTTCTTATTTCAAGGCATGCCTCAACTTGAATTTAGACGAACTGAAGTCGGCCAAAGATTTGCCAGTTGATTTGAAAATGGTGGATAGTGGTCGCCTCAGCGTCTACTTCGCTCCATTTGGACTCGTTCACAGACAAAGTTTTAGGGTTCTGTTCGTTGGTTTGACGCCTGGATTTAATCAGGTCTTTGAAGCTATCAGGGTTTTTCAAGAGGCCGAAGGTGATCTGGAAAAATTTGAATCTTTAGCTCATTCTATCGCCTTTAAAGGCTCGATGCGCAGAGATATCGTCGCCGCCCTGGATACATTAGGACTCCATCGCCATCTTAAGATTGGCTCTACGTCAGAGCTTTTCACTGCTGAAGATGCCCAGTTTTGCTCTTTGATTCGCTATCCGGTATTTCTTAATAAGAATTTGAAGAATTATCCTGGCGATTCAGCCGTTTTTAAAGAGAAAATTTTGAAAGAGATGATAGAAGACTACTTCATCCCTATCCTTCATCGCTCTGGGCATTCCATCATAATACCGATGGGCAAATGGCCAAGTCTCATCCTTAAAGAATTATCTAAAGATGATTCTACCTTAGAGAGCAGAGTCCTCTTTGATTTTCCACACATGAGTGGTGCCAATGGCCATCGAAAAGCCTTGTTTGAAAAAGGTCGTGGTAGGTGGCGCAAGACCATCGCTGAGTGGAGTAAGGATATGCGAGTCATTTAAATGATTAATTTAATTATGAGCCTCGACCGTTTCTTCATTTCCAACCCTAAATCTTCCTGTACGCCCCGATCGAACCTAACTTTCCTAATATCAAATTCTTCGGGTCCCAAAGATTTAAATCGCTCTAAGAAAAATCAATTCCGATAACTCAAATATCGGTAACAATCAAATAAAGTTACTAATTTTATTAGAGGTCATGTCCCTTCACCAAGGTGCGCACCCGAAGAAACTGGTTCAAATGAAGTCCCCGCTACTTTTTTCTTACGATCTGAAATTCGAAAAAGCCTCGATGCGTAATGCTTCGGGGCTTTTTCGTGTTTACTCACTTTATTAAATCTTAAGTCGCTACAGACACTGACTCAGCCTTACAAAACTTCAGGTTCTCAAAGCTTCGGACTTCTCCTTCAACCTCATATTCCCGACCGATAAGCATGTCCTCGGCAAA
Source organism: Pseudomonadota bacterium (assembly GCA_004193325.1). Taxonomy (GTDB): domain Bacteria; phylum Bdellovibrionota_B; class Oligoflexia; order Oligoflexales; family Oligoflexaceae; genus Oligoflexus. The sequence goes on from SEDW01000125.1 coordinate 2,417, forward strand.
CAGTTCAAAGTCCTTCGAGAGATGCACTGAGGTGCCATCATCCAGAATCATTCGATCCACTTCGCCTTTGGGTTTGGTGCCGATAGCGACGAGCTTACCGACTATTTTTGAAACCCTAAACTTCTGAAGCCTTTTCTTGTCATGATGCTCTCCCTGATCATTCGCAGGAACCACATCTTCGGATTTTAGGATTACATGGTGATAGACAGAGTTAGGTTTTAAGTTCAATCGCTCACCAGAACCATTTACTTGGGTGCCGACTTTGATCTTCTTCGGTTCGAGCACTGAATGGGGTGGAAGTTTTATGAAACTTCCATCATCGAGAACGATCCCATCCACCTCACCGTGCGGTGAGGAGCTGATATAGCAAATGGTTCCAGAAAATTTTGAGTGTTCTTTCATTGCCAAGATCCTCCCGTGATTAATTGTTGCTGAGACTTGTCGCTTCAAGCGACTTGCCATTGCTGTTCTGAGTTCCGAAACCCGTCACCTTCAGATTTTGACCAACATCCACCTTGACCTTCGAGTCTTCGACAATGCGAGGGCTGAAGCGGACGATGCTACCATCGGCAAGGATCGCCCCATTCACTTCACCCTTTCTACCGAGGAGTTTAGGCCCAGGTCCCCCAGGACCTTCGCCAGAGCCACCTTCGGGAGGCGTTGGGCCCTTGTCGACGATCGATTTGTTGGTGGCGGTGTTGGTTATCGATTCGGCTTTAATAACTTTGGCATTTTCCTTGGTGCCTTTGATACTGATGCTATCGTTCGCCTTAACAAGACTCAGAAGTTCCTGAGACATGTGTGGTGGGAACTTCACCTGCGTGCCATCCACGAGCAGCAGACCATCAATTTTCCCTTCTGGATTCATTAGGACGCGTTGAACTTTACCTTTGGTTTGTTGGGTGGAATCGTCCGCTGCGAAAGCGAGATTGCTAAGACCGATCATGCTGCTCAAGACTGTCGCGAGAATAAGGGATTGACTACGTTTCATGGGGGACTCCTCTAAGGCATCAGAAGCGATGCGGTTGAAGGAGAGAGTGCAAGTGCGGGGCCAATACTGAAAGGCCTTCTGAGAAAGACTTTCATCGGTTTCTTAAGTGGAATTGTGGATGGGATCCCGACAAGACTTGTACGAATACACGACAAGTCTCTAGGAATCGATCCGATACTCTTTGATTTTGGTGTAGAGAAGTTGACGCTGAATACCAAGCTTTCGGGCCGCCTCGCTTCGATTGCCCGCGGCTTCTTTCAAAGCACGAAGGATGTACGCTTTCTCAAGTTGAGCGATGGCTGAAGGCAAATCCAGACTCTCTTGCAGGGGAGTCCTTGTCTCTCTCTCCATAAGAAAACGAATGTCCTCTTCATCGATCCACGGCCCATTGGAAACGACAGATGCTCTCTCAATCACATTTTTAAGTTCCCGAATATTTCCCGGCCAGGTATGGGAACTCAATTTGGCTAGGGCTCTGGGAGTGAACTGTTTTTGAGGCAGAGCCTTTTCGAGAAGAGACTGGTCTAGAAAATGCCTGGCGAGCAAAGGCAGATCAGAGGATCTTTCTCGCAGAGCCGGGAGTCGAATGTCGACCACGTTAAGGCGGTAATACAGATCTTCGCGAAATTCCTTCTTGGCAATCATGTCTTTTAGATTCTGATGGGTTGCGGCAAGGAATCTTACGTTGATTTTGATCGATTTATTGGATCCGAGAGGAGTGATCTCTTTTTCTTGAAGGGTGCGTAAAAGCTTTGCTTGAAGGCTTAAAGGCATGTCCCCAATTTCATCGAGCAGAAGAGTACCGCCTTCTGCCATTTGAAACGAGCCTTTGCGATCATGACTAGCACCGGTGAAGGAGCCTTTCACGTGACCGAAGAGTTCACTCTCAAGAAGATTCTCTGGTATGGCTGCGCAATTGATGGCCAGGAAAGGCGCACTAGCGCGCTCACTGTTACGATGAATCGCTCTCGCCACCAATTCTTTGCCAGTTCCGGTCTCGCCACTGATGAGCACTGAGCTGTCATGAGAAGATAGACGACCGATGAGCTTTAAGACTTCGCGAAGCTCCGGGCTATTGCCAACGAGCGCGTAGGGATCGGCGCGATCGGGCAGATTTGCTGGCGCTCGCGCCTGTGGCGGAACGTTAGAGCCAAGCTTATCGAGAATGCGTTTAATATCGGCTCGACTCACCGGCTTGGTAAGGTGATCAAAGGCCCCGAGTTTCATTGCGGCGATTGTGTTCTGACTGTCAAGAAATGCTGTGATCATAACTAGCGCAGTATTTTTTGATCCGTCTTTTGCCTGGATGCGTTTGATGCCTTCGAGACCATCGATCCCGGGCATTCGGTAATCGATGAATATGACGTCAAACTTCTTCTTATCGATCATTGAAAGAGCGGCATTCACTCCAAGTGCTCCCTCCGCCTCGGCGCCAAGGTCCACAAGAGTTTCTATCAGCCCCTCTCGGAATGCTTCTTCATCGTCGATTACTAAGATTTTTGCCATGGGATTTCCATTCTAAATAGGGCGCCTGAGCTTGAGCCTATCTCTTCGATGCTTCCGCCGTGCGCTTTGACAATATCGTCAACAAGAACGAGGCCGAGTCCATTGCCATCCACCCGGTGACTTTTAAACGGCTCGAAGAGTGTGTCGCGCACCTGGGCACTGATCCCGGGGCCTTCATCTTCGACGATGATTATGAGGTTAGAATCTTCCTTAAAGAACGATACCCGAACCTGCCCATGGATTGCTGTGAAGGCGATGGCGTTGCTTAGGAGATTTTCCAAGGCCCTCGCCAGGTGGAAAGGATCGAAGGACCATCGCTCCACTTGGAAATCGAACAGTAGTGAGACCTTTTTGCTCTCGGCATTTTTGCGAATGTTCAAAAAGGATGTGCTAACCCAGTCTTGAATATCGACAGTTTGCGCCTTGATTGCGAATTGCTGAGTCATCGCTAGGAGCATGTTGATCAATCGATCCATGCGTCCAATCTGGGCATAGATGATAGGAGCTGCTAAAGGTAGGCGAGATGCTGGATCGACAAGAGCATTTTCAAGCTTGAGACTGATCGTTGCGAGTGGGTTTCGAATTTCGTGAGCCATCTCTGCTGCCATTTTCCCAAGAGCGGAAAGGCGATCATTATGGGCAATTTTGCGTTCTAATTTTTTCGTCTCAGCCTTCGACGCCTGAAAGCGGCTATTAAGCTGATTGATCGCGTCAACGATCCGATTGAGCTCGAGTTCCGGATTAGGATTCAGGGGCGGGAGATTATCAACGGAGTGTTGAAGGATCTCGCGTTCAAGACTGCGGACATTGCGAATCCATCTATACACTACAAGTCCGAGGCCAATTCCCGAGATGATTATGAATACGAAGATTAGAGAGAGGCTCCATTGAAACTTCGAGTAAGCAAAACCAGTGGACAAGGGAATGCGAATCATAGTCCAGGCGGCACCGGAGTTCGCTACGAGGGAGAGAGGACATGCTGTGTAATAAATGCCTTCGCGACTCCCGCGTTTCAATTCGCTTTGTAAGGCATGCTTTAGATTAGCCTGGTCTGCGAGACGATTGAGAGTGGGTCGTTCCGATTCTGGAATATCGCGTTTGATCCCATTGCCTTCGTAGGTCGGGTAAGCATAAGGGCCGAATGTTTTTTCACTGTTCCAATATCCACCTTCCACACCCTCGTAATGCTCGAGAATGATTTCTAGAAGAGCGTATTGAAAATCAGATTTTTTCTCGAGGCTATATGATTTGTTTTCCTCACCCCATGAGAATTTCGTAGCGAGCTCAGTACAGGCTTTTTCCGCTGAGAGACTTGCATGGCGAATCTGTGAGCCAGGACCTTGCTCGTATGCTTCATAGATGACAGCAGCAAGAGCAATCGCCACGCCTAAGATGAAGACCCAAAGGGCCGCAAGACAGAGTCTGAGTGAAGGTCGGGGCATGAATAATGGGTCCTTGGCGTTTCGTCGAAATGACTTCGGCTAAAGCTAGTGTTTTCTTGCCAAGATAGCTTTTATTAATTCTTATTTGGAGTTCTAAGGCCGAGGGGCGGCGACCTGCAATGGTATGATAAGATTGGTATAAAATGCGGTTAGCGGAGGCTTTTGGATAGTTTTAAGATTCACACGATATAAAATATTGAACCCTATTCATTCACTCTAAATTAAAAAAAGCGCCCAGGTATAGACCTGAGCGCCCTTGAATCACATAGTTTCAGTTCAAAGATGCCTTAACACCAAACACAAAGCTCTGAGGCTTGCCGGGTCTGGCCCCAAAAGCGCGATACGAAACCAGAGTCTTGCGGTTCGTCACGTTGTCCGCTGTCGCATAAAGCTCATAGCCTTCGTCGACGAAGTAACTCAACGACGAATCAAGGATCGTCGAAGAAGGAACTTCCTCACGCCCTAGCAGTAGCGCCTGGTCATAGGACATCGACTGATATTTAGCTTGAACGCCGAAGCGAATCTCTCGCCACTGAACGCCAGCCTGCGCCCCTAACTGATGCTGAGGCACATAGGGGATGGGATCCCCTTCACGAATCAGGCCGATGCCCCAATCGTTGAGGCCGGAAACGAAATTGTTTTGAAAGCTTGCGCGAGTCAGCGTGTACTGGAAGGATAACGGGAAGTAGACGCTTTCGATATGAGGGTTGGTCGAACCACTGAATTCCATACCGTAGATCTGAGCTTCGCCCCCGTTGTAACTCACGTCGGCTGTAGCGTTACCGCAGCCTTCGGAGACAGCGCAAGTGCCCTTAATGTTTTTATAGTCGTTCCAAAAACCGATGAGGTCGAGCGCGTTGGAATCTTTCAACCAACGAAAGCCCGCTTCGTAGTTAATGCTTTCTTCGGCATCTCCACTCCCCTTGTCATCAGCCGCAGCCAGTCCAAGGCCTCGATACACACCGAAGAGTGCACCGAGTGTAGGATTGATTTGATAGAAGACACCGGCGCCCGGCATGGAGGCGCTCCGTTTGTTCTTTTCATCGGCATTGGCGGCCGAATAATCATCAACCTCGATAGCCACCCATTCATGACGAATACCGGCGCTTAGGCGAAGATCGCCAAGACTTACCGTATCCCAAACATGGGCTGAAATCGTGTCAGCCGTGATCTTGTCCTGAGCACCAACGAGATCTGCTTCACCCGATTCAAAGAGCGAGCCCGAGATCATCGCAAAGCTCTTGCTCGTATGGTCATGGCGAATGCTGTCCTGATGCGATCTGAGACCCCATTCCACTTCGTTGCTAGCGCCCTCAGCGAGAACCGATTTGTGGCTACCTTCCCAGTAGGCCCCACGGCTTTCGTAGATACGGTGATTGACGGCCTGGAAAATGAGGTCGTTGCTACCGAGACTGTCATCGGCGCCGCGTAGAACATCATAGATATGCTGGTTGGCGCCAACCGGATTCATAAGAACTTCGCGGATATCGACACCCCGATCGCTCACCCCATCGAGGCGTTGCCAGGTGCGATCAAAGCCGCGACTGTAAAGTGTCAGGCGACTACTCGTTTGCTCGCCCTTCCATTCGTGACCAAGTGAGAACGTGCGATGTCCCGTCTTCATCTGGTCGCGTTCGGAAGCTGCATAGCGCTGATAGGGATCGCTATCGAAATCGGAACGGGTGAGTCCGAGATAACTTTCATCGGAAAGTTCATCCGACCAAACACCTGTGAAGAAAAGTTTTTGAGTGGACGTCAAATCGTAGGTCAGCTTACCCATCAGGTCACGCTTGTGGAAGCCTGTATCCTGGCCATTCGGAAGGTTTTTGTAACCGTCGCTGCCGAGCTGAGCTCCAAGTAACATCCAGCCCCAAGAGCCTTGCTTGCCGCCGATAGTGGCGATGGCTTTGCGGAAATTGTAGCTACCGAGACCGAGGTCGATCGTTCCAGCCCAGGGTGCGTCGGGGATCTTCTTCGTAATGAGATTGATCGCGCCGCCGATAGTCTGCGGTCCGTAACGAACGGCCGACGATCCTTTATTGACTTCAACCCCTTCAATAAGAGTCATTGACGGAACATAGTAAGCGGCAGGCGCAGCATAGGGTGCAGGGCCCGACGGAATGCCGTCTTCCATGATCAGGATCTTCCGGCTACGGTGAGGAGCAACGCCGCGCATCCCGATATTCGGACGCAAACCAAATCCATCCTCTTCTTGAATCTGCACGCCGGGAACAGTCTTCAAAATGCGGTTTAGATCGGTGTATTTATAAGTCTCAAGCTGTTCCGAAGTCACGACTGTGTTCGAGCTTGGTTCGACGTAGGCTCTCTGTCCCGTGACAGTCATCGTCTCAAGTACTTTAGGCTTTGGCGTTTCTTCGGCTTTTGCTGCTTCAGGTTCCTGAGCATAGAGTGCCGATGAACCGACGAAGATTGCAGGCAGGATCAGATTTTTAAGCTTATAGAATAGGGGTCGCATAATTAACTTTCGTTACGAAGACTCAGTCTAGAATTCAGGCGGAATCATAGTAACCATTATCATTTCCCTCAAGGTCTTTCTCCGTCTTATCTTCTGACTTTCGCAAGGAAACGAGGAGCGCTTGCACTCTTTGGCACGGTGAAGAAAGTCGCTGAATTTCTCTATGTTTAGAAGCGCGATCGTTTGTCTCCAGCTAGAGTCCTCCAACGTGACTCTTAGTCGACTGCAGGTTTGCCCTTCAGAAATGACGGTCAGCCTCTTCGCGCCGGCGCATACTGGATGGCTCAAAGGCTTTTGCAACAAGTGTTTCGAGAAGAAAAACAGTACTCGCGAGTCATAGCGTGAGAAGGATCGACTATTAAGCATCGGTTCATAGTGCATGAAGTAAATGAAGCTTATGTACTCAGAGAAAGGCCGCTACCATAGTCTCTGCATAAATTGCATGGATGGTCTTGGGAAGACAGAGCCGGGGAGTGAAGCCACTCTTGAGCCGGGAAAGATTTTTAAGAAGACGCTAGGACAACTCATAATTGCCGATGTAATCAAAAACAGAAACTAAAAATTTCATCCTAATTAGGACAAGCTGCATGTGGATCGTTCGCCTTGCATTACGCCGTCCCTATACGATAGCAGTCATGACTCTGCTCATCATGTTCGGCGGCATTTTCAGTCTCAAGGGTATGCTTGTCGATATTTTTCCCACCATAGATATTCCTGTGGTTGGAGTGGTTTGGAACTATCCCGGTCTCTCGACTCAGGATATTGAAAGACGAGTTACGTCGTACAGTGAGCGAAGCATAACGACGACGGTCAATGGCGTGTCGAAGATCGAATCGAATTCGATTCCCGGTACAGGGCTGATTAAGGTCTTTTTCCAACCTGGAACGGACATTGGAGCAGCGATTGCTCAAATCAGTTCAGCGGCGCAAACCATACTCCGGGTTATGCCTCCGGGAATGCAGCCACCGATGATCGTTCAGTTGAACGCCTCAAGCGTTCCAGTCGCTCAGATCACTGTCACGAGCGAATCGATCCCAGAAGAGAAGCTCTTCGACTATGGCCTGAACTTTATTCGTCTAAAACTCTTCACCATCCCGGGGCTTACCGTGCCCGCACCATACGGCGGCAAGAGCCGACAGATCAACGTTGACGTCAGGCCTGAAACTCTCGCAGCCAAAGGTCTGTCGCCCTATGATGTGGTTACAGCTCTCCAGGCTCAAAACATCATCCTGCCAGCGGGTACAGCGCGGATTGGCAACTTTGAATACAACATGTCCCTCAACTCGAGTCCCGAAGCAGTTGATGAAATCGCCAAAATTCCCATAAGAAATGTAAATTCCCAGATCGTGACCATCGGTGATGTGGCTACGGTCTCCGATGCCTTTGCGGATCAGACGAACATTGTCCGCGTGAATGGCATTCGCTCGACCTATCTCAACATTCTGAAGAAGGCTGATGCCTCCACCCTAGATGTCGTGAAAGCCACACGCGCGATTATTCCCCAGATTAAAGCTACAGCTCCTCCGGGACTCGATCTTAAGCTAGACTTCGATCAGTCACGTTTTGTGACCTCCGCCATCAGTCACGTCCTCGTTGAAGCCATCATTGCGTCGGTACTCGTGTCACTGATGATTCTTCTCTTCCTCGGCAGCTGGAAAAACGTGATCGTCGTCTGTACATCCATTCCCCTGGCGATCCTCGCTGCGATCATTGGTCTCAGGCTGACGGGCAACACGATTAACATCATGACTCTGGGTGGTCTTTCGCTCGCAATCGGTATGCTGGTGGATGACGCGACTGTTGCAGTTGAAAACATTCACCGGAACCGGACTCTCGGCCTGCCCCTTACGAAAGCTATTATAGTGGGAGCGGAGCAGATTGCTCTGCCGGCAATCATGGCTACTCTTTCCATATGTAT
>SEDW01000908.1 GCA_004193325.1 Pseudomonadota bacterium
ACGCTCTGAACATCTGCTGCCGCACCATCGAGACGAGTGAGGCTGATCGTAGGGTTGATGATGAGTGCGCGCTCTGTTGAGCAGGGAGACCAAGTCTCAGGCAGGTAGGCAGAGGTCACACCCACGGTATCGGTGTAGACAAAGTCTTTCTCCAAGGGACCGAATTCCGTCTTGGTGAAGTTGCCTGTCTCGCCAACACCTTCAAAGAAGTAGATTGTTTTAAAGTCGGCTTTTACCTGAGGCGCTAGATCCATAAATCCACGGTAATTAAAGGTTCCAACTGTGTATTGAAATCCTGCCGGAATATTGAGAGTGAGTGTGATGGAACAATTTTTACGAGCTTCCGACGGCGCGATCCAAGGCGCAATCTCTGCGACAAAGCGCGAGTAGGTCATTGTAAATGCGCGCTTGTCGTCGGAGAGATTCTTTTCAAACGAACCGGCAGTACATCCGCTTCCGCTCGCTGTGAAGTTTTTGATGTAGACCTGCTCGAGTGGGATCTTCGCCTGAGCCGAGGCCGGGCTGCTTAGATAAAATTGGGCGGTCAGAGCCGTAAGGGCCGGTAAAAAAACTTTGGTGAACGTCATAGCGTCAGCCTTTCCTGCAGTAAGGGAGTGAGAGCAATTTCCTTTGATGCACGGACTAATGCAGACCGTGTGCCAAACGAAAATTGGAACTTTTGGATGTACATGTTTATGCGGGATGAAAAATGAAGGGGCTGAAGCTCTAGGGCTACGAAGATTCGAAAAGCCGATGGCGGCAAAAGGAGCGGATCGGGAGCACACAGACATCACTGAGATAATCTAAGATTACAAAGATCTTAACAGTTTACGCTGATTAATTTCTTGCATGGCAGGGTGTTGGTTGGGGGAATAAATAGGCAGAAGGGAGGCGAATGTTTCGCCTCCCTCATAGTCTAAGACTTAGATCGCTTTGTTGATCTTAATCTTCACGCTATCGCCGACTTTAACTTTTTCAGCAGTTCCAACGAGATCGCCAGGAGAATCCATTCCTGCCGAACCATCTTTATCGAGACGAGCTTTCAAACGGAGATTTTTTGGAACGGCTCCGCCGCCCATAGCCTGAACATTATCGCTCGTGAGGTCGCCCTTGTAGAAAGCGCCCTTAGCATCTTCTTTCAGATCGATCTTGATTGCGCCGTATGGCATCGGACGTTGGCTGTCCGCATCATAAAGGATTACGTAGAGGGTGCGAATGCCGGCATCTTTTTTAACGAGAGCGGCATCATCGATGCTGACTTCGAGACTTACTATTTTCTCAGCTGAAAAAGCCGCAGTTGCAAAGGGAAGGGCAAGGGCGAGGGAAAGACCGAGTTTTGTGAGAAGACGCATGAGGCACTCCATTGATGACATAAAGAGGGAATGCTAATGGCTTTGCCAGGGATCGTCAAGCGCGCAGGTCAGGACCAGGTAAATGGCAGATTGATGTCCCGAATGAGGGCTCCGGTCTGAGGAGAATAGATCGAGGAGCTAAGGCTCTGGATCACGGGCTTAGTCGCCGTATCCCATTTGATATTGAGCAGGCCGAAGTTGGTTTCCGCGATCTGTTCCTGCACGCGCCATGGATTGGAATTCAGGAGGTCAGTCGTATGCGTGATTCCGCTTGAAGTCACTTCATGAAGAATTTTGGAATCCGAAATTTTTCGCTGTGCGGTCTC
>SEDW01000909.1 GCA_004193325.1 Pseudomonadota bacterium
TACTCAAGGCTGTTTGACAGCTGCCCTGACTGGAGCGTATGGAAGAGAGGCACCCGGCCTATCCATCCCTCTACGTCATTTGGGGTTCACATGGCAGCTCATAATCGCAGCGTCCGCACCTGGCTTCTTCTCACCACATTTACTATTTTGATCATGATTGGCGTCGGTGGATTAACCCGCCTCACGCGCTCAGGACTCTCGATCGTCGAGTGGAAACCGATCGCTGGTGCTCTGCCGCCCTTGAATCACGATGCCTGGGAGCGGGAGTTTGAGAAGTATAAGCAGTTCCCGGAATACAAAACGGTAAATCCGAATATGGAACTCCACGAGTTCAAGTTTATCTACGCCTGGGAATATTCGCATCGCTTGCTCGGCCGTCTGATCGGTTTGATCTTTGCGCTCCCGCTCATTTACTTTGCGCTCCGTAGGCGGATTCGCGGGACCTTGGCGAAGAAGCTCACGCTTGCGCTCTTCCTGGGTGGCCTGCAGGGATTCGTGGGTTGGTACATGGTGAAGAGTGGACTCGTGGATATGCCGCGCGTTTCGCACTATCGACTGGCTACCCACTTGGGCCTCGCGATGTTCCTCATGGTCTTTCTCTACTGGATCGCGCAGGATATTCGTTTTCCCGTTCGGCAATCGAAGCTTGAGGCCAAGCCTCAGCTGATGAAATATACGATTGCCTTCCTTGTCTTGGTGGTGGTGCAGATCTTCTGGGGCGCGTTGACTGCGGGTCTGCGCGCGGGACACATGTATAACACGTTTCCATTGATGAATGGTTCCTGGGTGCCGGCGGGCATGGGCTATCTCTATGAAGGCGGATTAAGAAATATCTTTGATAACCCGGTGACTGTGCAATTCATTCATCGCTGTTTGGGTTGGACGGTGTTTTTCTCGGCGTTGGCGTTGAGTTTCTTTGGGTTGAAGCATGCGGAAACGAATCGTCAGAAGTGGAGTCTTCAGGCGATCGGAGTATTGGCAGTCGTTCAGTTCATTCTTGGAATCATGACCCTTCTGCACGCGGTTCCGGTGCCGCTGGGATCAGCTCACCAGATCGGTGCCAGCTTACTCCTACTCGTGACAGTGCATGCAGTGCATGCGATGCGTGAGGCTAAGGTTCAGTTGATTGCGGCTTAATTTATTCTGAAAAAAAGAGGCCTCAAACCGTAATGGGTTTGAGGCCTCTTTTCATTGGAAGTCATTAGCTTTCGACCTGCAGCTCAGGCTTGGAACCCAGAATCTTCATCGTCGCGGCCATCCCTGTGAGGAGACAGAGAACAATGAGACCAGCTGTGAGGGCCAGAGGCGCAACGAGCTGCGCGGTCCAGATGCCTTTGAAGAGCACCTTCGCGATGATGTAACTCGTGGCGATCCCGATGCACGCTCCTAAGAGACCGGCAAATCCCGAGATACTGAGGAACTCGATCGCCGATGCTTTCTTGAGGACAGGGAATTCAGCCCCGAGAATCTTGAGAAGGTTATGATCCCAGCGTCTTGCCAGAGCCTGCTGCTGCGCGATCGAATAGATGACGAGCATTCCGGTGAAGGTGGTGAGATAAGCCATCACATTGAGAATGAGAGCCATCTGCGTGACGATACCGGTGATCTTGGCGATCAGTGAAGTGACGTCGATGATTGAGATGTTCGGAAAGGCTTTGACGATCTCCTGCTGAGTCTTCTGGCGTAATTCGTTTCGAGAGACACTTCGCCCAAGCCTTCGCCGCTGTAAGGCTTAGTAAAGAAAGTTCCATCGGTGAGGGTTTCGCCTCGGGCAAGATGATCGCGGTAGGAAAGATTCACGCCACGATTTCGCGAGTTTTGTTCACGTTCGTTTTCGCGGGTTTCCATGCTGTCATCACCCTCACGGGCAAAGGCAGCGCCATTGGTCTGGACGAGACGGGCCATGATCATCGGTGAGGTCGTCTGTGGGTCCGCACCAAGGTTTTTCAAGAGGACTTGCAGATCGTTGACCTGATCTTCCTGAATGTCGAAGAGGAAGTAACTCGGGAGCTTTTGTCCGTCGGGATTTGCGAGCTCACGGAGAAGGCTGCCCTGGAGCTGCGGGATCAAGTTGATCAAAGTGCTACCGAGTCCGATGGCCACGAAAGCGCTGATCGTCGAC
>SEDW01000910.1 GCA_004193325.1 Pseudomonadota bacterium
CACAGGCTTCAAAGACAGCTACCGTCCGCTCATTGAAGATGCTTTCGATCTATGGCTAGCCGTTGACGAGGCCACTTTCCGCGAAGACTATCTCGATTTCATCAACGAAATCACATTTGATTCCGTCTGCACTTACGGGGGATATACTTACTACGGTGCGCACCTCATCACCTGGTGTGGCGGCGGCGCAATCAACGATCAAGCAGCAGCCAATCGCTTGATCGATCCTTCCTCCACCATCTATCGCGCGATGCTTGCTCATCACGAAAATCGTCACGGCAGAAATCTCCGCCATGACTTCGAGGTGCCCAACTACGAGCCCTGTAGCGGCACCGCTTTTTCGGCGAAGATCGCTTACAATGTTGCTACTGAATGCAAGTACGACTACTGCCGGGTCATGCGGGATTTATCCGTTGCGAACTACAAAAATGAGATAAACTATTCCTATGCCAACGACTTTACGGGTCGTAAGGCGAAAGGCCAATGTAAGACCTGGTCCACAGCCCTTGGAATATCCGGCGCCGGATTTTAAGAAAGAAAGTATTGACGATGAAGATCTTTGGACTCGTCTCTATACTCGCCCTTGCAGTTTGGTTCATGCTCAGTCCTGGATCCGAGTCAACAGATTCAGCGGCTGAAATGTCGGCAGAAGTGGCGAAGGATTCTCAGGCGTCTTCCCCTCGGACTAACTCAGCAAGCGATCGAAGCAAACCGACTTTATCGGCTCGAACTGCGCCCGTGGCAGCTGCAACTAAAGATTTGACGATGAGCGAAGGAGATTTCATCTCCGCTCTGCGTGAGACCAACCTGGAATCGGTCATCGCGGTGAATGATCTTGTGCAGAAACTTCGTGCACAGGACCCACTGCGGGTGGCTAAGTTCTTTTCGGCTAGACTCTCAGCAATTGGCGATAGCAACTCCGCTGAACGAGGCCGTCTCTTCCAAAGCGCAAATGCGCTACAATCCGACGCCCTGCTACCCTTCTGGCAAGATCTCGCGATTCGCAAAACCCCAGCCTACCCGAATGAAAGTGCGCTTATTCATGCAGCCGAACCGACTCTGGATTCTCGAGTGGTCATGAGCGAAATGTCGATGGCCGTTAGAAACCTGGGCTTGATCTCCTATCGCGATCCGGCTGCTGGTGAAATACTCAAGAGTATTGCATTGAGACCACTCGACATTCACAACACAATCATTCGCCAGTATGCATACGAAGCACTCAAAGAGTCTGATCAGGTTGCTGGGATGCAAATCGTTCGCGCGCTCAAAAAAGACGATCCCTTGAAAAAACGCCTTGTCAGCGACGCTCGCTCAACGAAATAATTCCCATTGCTAAAGCCTCGACAGATCGATCAAGAAGCGGCTATGTTTAGTTAAATTGCTAAGCATCACTTTGGGAGTAATCCAATGATCGATCACACCGGTATTATCGTGGCTGACCCTGCAAAAAGTCGCGCTTTTTACGAAAAGGCTTTAAAGCCAATCGGGTATTCCGTTTTGATTGAAGTCCCGAAAGAGCACACCGCGGGAGCAACTGTTCTCGGCTATGGGGCGAAGGGGAAGGCAGATTTTTGGGTGGCGAGTGGATCACCCAACAAGCCGGCTCTTCATGTGGCCTTCCGTGTCGAGACAAGGGCGGAAGTCGATGCCTTTCACAAGGCTGCACTCGCGGCTG
>SEDW01000911.1 GCA_004193325.1 Pseudomonadota bacterium
ACTGGATACATGGCGAACGCTCGCTGGTACCCAACTCTTATGACTTTGCCTAACGGTGAGACACTTGTTCACGGCGGCGTGGATCAAGGTCACAATCCAGTTGGCGTTCCTGAGATCTATAATAACGGCGGATGGCGCAGCCTTTGGGGTGCTAACAACGGCGAAATCACAAGCAACGACGAAGGCAAATGGTTCTACCCACGTGACTGGGTTGCTCCTAACGGCCGCGTATTCGGTATGACCGGTAACACCATGTACTTCCTCGATTGGGGTGGAGACGGCGGGACTCAAATCGCTGGTTACCTACCAAACAAAACTCGCTCGCACACATCTGCAGCAGTTATGTACCAACCAGGTAAAATCCTTCAAGTCGGCGGTAGCACCAATGGTGACACTCAAGCAGAAGGCTCACGTCAAGCGATCACAGTCGACGTCACAAGCGGCTGGCCACAAGTTCAGGACGTTCAAGACATGGGCTGGCGCCGCGTATGGCCAAGCGCAACTGTTCTTCCGAACGGTGAAGTTTTGGTAACTGGCGGATCTGCATTCGAGAACAAAAACATCGATGCAGCAACCACAGCTGAAATCTGGAACCCTAACACTCGTCAATTCCGTAAAGTGGCTGCGGCTCAAACGCCACGTATGTACCACTCTGTTGCTCTCCTTCTTCCTGACGCTTCTGTCATGATCGGTGGCGGTGGAGCTCCAGGTCCATTGACTAACCTTAACTCTGAAATCTACTACCCACCCTACCTCTTCAATGGTGGTGAGTTTGCAAATCGTCCAACTATCGGCGATTTCAATGTTCAACAAGGTTACAACAACCTTCAGAACATTCCTTTCGGTGGCGACGTTGCTCGCGTTACGCTCGTTCGTAACGGTGCTGTCACTCACTCGTGGGATGCTGGTCAGCGTTTCAACGAACTCGCTTTCCAGGTTCAGGGCAACGGAACAGTTAACGTTTCCTTCCCTAACAGTCCAAACATCGCGCCTCCTGGCTACTACATGCTGTTCTTCATGAACGGTGCTGGCGTTCCTTCTTACGCGAAAATCGTTCACCTCGATGGCGGCAACGGCTCGAACAATGGCGCGGGCGCAGCTCCTGCTCCAAACCCAGGTCCAGTCGCTCCTCCTGCTCCAGGCCCAATCGGTGGCGACGTTCACTCTCTTATCGCTCGTCACAGCGGCAAGTGTATTGACGTTGAAGCGGCAAGCATGGACAACGGCGCTCGTATCCAACAGTACGATTGCAACGGTTCTGACGCTCAGAAGTTCCGCATCCAGGACACTGGTAACGGCAACGTTCGTTTCCAAAACGTTAAGTCTGGCAAATGTATCGATGTCGATGCATGGAGCCAAGACAACGGCGCTCGTCTGATCCAATGGGATTGTTCGAACGGCGCGAACCAGTCAGCACATATGGAAAATGGTGCCGACAATTCGAAACGCTTCAAATTCAACCACTCGAATAAATGTATGGACGTTGAAGGCCCTAACGCTAACAACAACACTACAATTCATCAGTGGGATTGTCTTGCAGGCGCTGCGAACCAAGAGTTCTGGCTCAACTAAGATCTTGAAGATCGGAGCATCAGCCCGCTGAGGATCCGAACTTTCAAACTAAAAAACCTGCCTTCTCCTCGGAGATGGCAGGTTTTTTTATTGGAAAATCT
>SEDW01000912.1 GCA_004193325.1 Pseudomonadota bacterium
TTCTGAAAGACTCCGAATTTTACTTAGAGAATGGCGGCATAAGAATTCCAAACCTCGCGACCAACGCGCAAGTCGAAGTTCTGATGATCGGCAAATAATTAGAGAACGTTTCAAACAAAGATGAAAAAAATGCGAGCCTCCTGGCTCGCATTTTGTTTTCTCTAGATTAAGCGAGAACTGTATCGTTTGCTGCTGGAGCCACTTCGCTTGGCGCCTCGTAAGCAGGAGCAGTCATCGGCACGAGTTTGCATTTTTCAGCATAGGCTGAGAGTGACTCAGTTACTGTCTTCTCAAAGCTCTCGTAGAGTTCTTGTTTAGCCTTAGCCACGTCACCAACATTTTCACTCACAACCATCGACTTAACCAGGCTTGAAGGAGCTTGACGGAAAGTCTTTCTGAAGAAGCGTGAGAAGTGTTGTGGGCTGTTAAAGCCGCAAAGAGTCAGAACATCCATCAACGCTAGGCCAAGGCCTTTCGAGATGATGTCGCGAGCGAGGTGAGCGCGGAAGGACCACAACCAACGCATAGGGGCGATACCGAAATTCTTATGGAAGAGACGTGTAAGAGCAAACTTAGAGATACCAACCGTTGCGGCAAGATCATCCAAGCTAATGTCTTCACTGATGTTTTTGATAACGTAGGCTTGCAAAGGAGCTAGGGACAGAGTGGCAGAAGGAGCTTCAACAGACTGAGATTGTGCGAGTTTTTCGATAAACAACATGGATTATTCTCCTAGAGGTTTGGGCTTGCGCTCTGTGACGCAACGCCAACCTAACCGAGTCGAAATGATGTGTCAATACGATTTTAATCAAATTTTAAAAAGAATAATTACGTCCTGTAATAGCGCCTACTTGAACCAACAATGAAAAAGATGCTCTAGGATTTCCGGATTGTACCGAACTAGTATCCATTAGCAGATAACAATGATCACTTTGACTTAGACCTTTAGTCTTGCCTCTCTTGTATCGGCCATGTTAGAAGCGGGCCACTTTGATGCAGAGTAGGGAGAGTCTATGAACGACTTGATCAGCAAAGTATTGATGGTGCTAGTAGCTCTAGCGAGCGTACAGGTCAGAGCATCCGATACATACGAGACCAACAAATACATGTTGGATATGGCGTCAGCGGGAATCTCATCCAGGACTTCGGTCCGGGTTAAGGTCTTTCCCCATGATCGTGACTACAAACCCCAGGGTATCGATACCCGGCGCGATCATATCACTATAGAGTCCGAGGGCGGCTGTCAGCTCTTCCCAGCCTCGCCAGACAAGGCCGTCGTCACAGGTCCTGTCATCAAAAAGTTCAAAACCATGGATATCGACGCCGCCGGCCTGTTCAAGCCCGTGGTCATCCGTTGTACCGATGCCTTTAAACTCGTGAGAGCCGGGGTTCCAGCTACGTCCAACTACAATTATAGCGGCTCCCTCTACGTTCGTGCCGTCGGTGCCGAGCTCGAAGCCGTGAACATTGTTGACCTCACAACCTATCTCCGTGGTGTGGTGCCCTCCGAAGTCTATCGCGAGTGGCCCATGGAAACGCTCAAGACCCAGGCTGTCGCTGCAAGGACTTACGCCGTTTACCACCTCATCTATGCCCGTCGATTCTCCTCGGATCGTATCTGGGACGTCGACGACACGATCAACTTCCAGGCCTATACCGGGACCAGCCTGGT
>SEDW01000913.1 GCA_004193325.1 Pseudomonadota bacterium
GATTTGGGACAGTGTCAGCAACCGCTCGCCGGCCACCATCATCCTGAGTCCTTTTGTAAAATGGACCTCGATGGCCAAGGACCTCTCGAAGACAGCTCTGAGTGCCTCTTACCTGAAGCTCGCAGCAAAGGCAGAGACGGTGACTTATGCCGAACTCGTTACGTTCAACAAACAGCTGACCGTGAATGCGCTGAAGCTAAAGAATGACGGGCGCCTCGATACGATCGTTCAGGACTTTCTCAATAGCCCGGCCAAATCTCTGAGTCAGAATTATCTCCCTCAGCAGGCCGCCTACCATGTGCTTCTCCACGAAGTTGGGCATCAGTTCGGAATGGATCATGCGGATAATCCGAGCCGGGATTCCGAGACAGGAACAGCTGGCAGCGCGACACTGGATAGCGCGAGCGGCAAATGGGAGACAGCAGTTTCCACGATGGCCTATGCGGAGGAATATCTGTATCTCACGGCAGACGATGTCGCGGGAATCAAAGATCTCGCGAAGAAAAACCTCGCTTTCGTAAAATCCCACAGAGGACTTTGAGCCTTTATCTTTTGGACTTCATGAGTAACATTAGGGGCACTCGCAATGGGCGGGTGCCTTTTTTTTCATGGGGCCGAGACCAGTGCGATTTGGCTTGTCCGCAAAATCCCACTCGCCGGAATAATCCCACAGATTTTTCCAAGAAAGAATAAGCGTAGAGGCCTAAGATTCGGTAATGATGAGAAAGGAAAACTGGCATCAAAAGTGAATACTCATCATCAAACAGAAGAGTCTGCCAGCGATATTCGCCTTTTCGTATGCAAGGATGCACAGATGAATGTATCGATTCAAAAGCTATGTCTGACAACTTTCCTTTTGCTTTCTTTCCACCCGCTCCTGCAGGCCGCTGAGAGTGAAACGAAGAAGGCCGAAGTGGAACCCATGGGCACTTTCGAGAAGATGAACTTCATGCGAAAGATGATCAGTCCTGGTCTCGATTTGAAGAATGCCGGCGAGGCCGTAGAGAAGGCCAACAAGCAAATCGAAGCAGAGTTTACCCTCGAGAAAGTGGATGAGGCCAAGGTCAAAGTCGCGACTGGCGAAGCGAAGAAGGCGATGGGAAGCTTGGTCGCCGCAATGAAAAATCTATTTGCCGTCATGAGTGAATTCATAACTCCCGAACGCATAGCTCAAATGAAAGAGGCGGAAGCCAAGAAGCCTAAAGTGCAGCCGGAGATAGTGGAGGACAAAGACGAAGCCCTTCAAATTCCGGCCAGCTTCTCTCCGGAACAGATTAAGAAGATCAGGGCTACGAAAGCCAAAAATCTTCCGAGAGTGGACGCTATCAAGGCAAGCATCGACTTTAAAAAAATGGATTTTATGCCCAACCTGATGACGACCTCAGATGAAGAGAAAAATAAGATTCTCGTCAAAATTGAAGAGTCGGGAACGAAGTCGATCGATCTCGAAGTCGAGGAATATACGGAGATGAGGGGCTATCTGTCAGGCTCAGAAATGAAGACCTTTTTCACCCTACAGGATCAGGTCAAGGCGAAGAAACAGAAGGCGCGGGAGGAGAAGATGGAAGCGATGAAAAAGGCGAAAGCCAAAGATCCAGCCTGACTCAAATAATTCTATTCGCAAAAAAGCCTGACGATCACTCGTCAGGCTTTTCTTTATCTTAAG
>SEDW01000914.1 GCA_004193325.1 Pseudomonadota bacterium
ATGCATCGCGCCTCGCCTATGGCTGCAGAAGCGGGTCTTAAATACTTTCTGCTTGGAGGGGCCGCGAGTGCTGTCCTTCTCTACGGCGCAAGTATTATCTACGGCACCACCGGAAGTCTCGAAGTCGAAGGTATTCGGGCTGCGTTTCAATCGCAGTGGGGAGGCAAGCTTCCTCTTCTACCTGTCGTTGGAATAGGCCTCTTCTCGATCGGCTTTCTCTTCAAAATCGGCGCCTTTCCATTCCATGTCTGGGTTCCTGACGTCTATACCGGTGCGGCGACTCCAGTGACTGGCTTTATGATCTCAGCTGTCAAGGCTGCTGCGACCGGCGCCATGCTTCGGATGAGTCTTGAGCTCTTCGCCGTTCCCGTGGCGAACACTCCAGTCCTGACCGTCATCCTTTGTGTTATCACCGTTGCCACTCTGGTCTTCGGTTCCGTCGTCGGCGCACGTCAGACTCGTCTGAAACGCCTCTTCGCTTATTCAACGATCGTGCACACGGGTTATGTGCTCCTCGGTTTTCTCGCGCTACTGAGCGGCGGCGAAGGCGCAAAGGACGCCGCCTCGTCGATTGTTTCCTACACCATTTTTTATGTGGTGATGAACCTCGGTGCTTTTGCAATCTTGACTATGATCAGCCCGCAGCATGACGATGACCTGACCCTCGATCATCTCACAGGTCTCGGTGCACGTCGGCCAATCCTGGCCTTTGCCATGACGGTCTTTCTCCTCAGTATGGCTGGTATTCCCCCGACGGCGGGCTTCTTTGGAAAGTATTATCTCTTCTCTGCGGCTCTCGCGAGTGGCTACACAGGGATTACAATCGTGGCTGCTCTCGCCAGCGTAGTGTCGGCGGTGATTTACCTTCGCCCGGTCTTCTACATGTACTTTAAAGAAAGTGAAGAAAGTTTTCAGACAGTTCCGAGCAACTGGCTTGGCAATAATATTGTCATGGGACTTTCGCTCTTCCTCACGGTTCTGATGGGAATTCTACCGGCCTGGTTCTCAAAGCTTCTCTGATAATTCTTTGAGCCCCAAAACGAAAAAGACCCGAAGTCATCAGCGTCATGCTGCGGCTTCGGGTCTTTTTTCGTTCTAGCCCTTAATGATCCGCCTCGCGGACTGTCCGGACATGAAAGGTGAGAGAGCTGTAGAGATAAATCGAATTGACGTTTTTTACTGTGTATTCGTAATTGATGCTGTTTCTCGCCTCGTCACGTTTTAAATTTTTAATCTCAGGATTGATCTCGAGATCCTCGAAAAGTGAATTGTTTTTTAAATCGGAGGGCGTGCCGGTCACAAAACCGTTGCCGCGACTTGTGACAGAATTCACGGGGTAGGGAGCTGGCGTGGCGAATTCAAAACTCTGGAGCTGAATGATTTTGGGTGTCTCGGTCAGTTCGAAGACTGCGATGCCCTTGCTCGAACCCTCTACGGATTTTGCACTGAGACAGCCCGTGCCGAGAGATTCCGCAAAAAAGTTTTCTTCGCCGACCGCATAGACAGATGTCGAGACGAGAGGCACGTTGTCGATGATCGCGTTGATTTTCACGTCACAGGATTGGGCAGCGCCTTCGGCATTTATCTCGACGAGCAGACGTCCACCGTTACCATCTTTGTTTTTGATAAAATCAGCATTCGAACCTTTGATTTTGAGACCATTGGTGGGCTTCGAAGCCGTGAAGTTGCTCAATGGTGTCACCCACTGCATGTAGTCGCTAAGATCGGTTGCGGGGTAGGTTGGTGTGTAGCTTGCGGGAGGCGTGTAACTATAATCATCGTCGTCATCATCATCGTGGCCATCCCAGCAAACGAGGAGAACACAGTCCATATCTGGACCTATATAACAGGCGTTTAGTCCTAAGGTCATGAGCATAAAGGCCAGACTGCGGAGGATGAATGGGGATGAGAATTTATAATTTTTCATGTCGTGTTTCCTTAAATAGAATACGAAAGAGCCTCGTGACAGGCGGGGTATTACAAGTCCTATGCCAGCTCAATAGATGAGTAGTTTCAGATAGATATCGAATGGTGCTCTATGGGGCAGGGGGACGAAATGTGGGGAATTTCCGGCCTGTGGGATTTGTCCCTCAGAAGACCTTGGCGGATCGATCCGAAATCCCTTATCTTCAATTGATGGCAAGCGAATAGGGAGAGATGTCGATGTGGAAGAAACTGATACTTAGCGTCTTTAGCCTGGTCCTGATCAGCGCCTGCGAGGGTGACAATGATAAAGACTACCCGAGCCAGGTCGAAATACTGAAACCTATCCTGGTCGAGGTGAATGCCGGGGCGGCAGTGGCCACAGAACACAGCGCTGTGCTCGATCAAACTGTGACCTTGGACTTTCACTTCCTCGCGCCGCTCGATGCGTCTCTGACCAATCCTCGGGTGCTGATACCACATGGGACGGCAACGGCAGCGCCTTTCAGTGGCCTCGTGGCCGGAGCAGTGACACGGACCGATTATCCGGGAGTTCGGCACTTTGTGCTGCGAGCTCAGGGTCACATCCCAAACTTTGACTCCTTCGGCGACATCAGGCCCACCATCACTGCCAACGGCTACATTTCCCTCCGTTATCAACTTGTCGTGTTCGACGGGATCCGCGACATCAATATCGTCGGTGATTTCCCGGCTTATATCGATCGCAGCCGCGCGGAGAGTGCAGCGAACTTCGCTGATGCAGCAATCGTTAAGCCTCTAGCCGATGGGGCTGTGACAGGGACCGATTTTGAGATTGGAGGGAGTTACAC
>SEDW01000915.1 GCA_004193325.1 Pseudomonadota bacterium
GGCTGTTTCAAAAAGGTGAGAATCTGCGGTGCAAAATAATAGCAAACGCAAAACATCACGATGAGAACGAGCAGTGACTTGACGAGGCGTCCGCGCAATTCATCGATGTGTTCGAAGATGCCCATGACCTTGAGTTTTTCCGGATCTTCCATTTCAGTGCGCCTCTAACCAGTTATCGCCAACACCAACATCGGTCTGAAGGGGAACCCCAAAATCGTAGGCTCCTTCCATTTCCCGTCTCACGAGGGCTATGACTTGGTCCGTTTCGTCTTTAGGACATTCGAATACCAATTCATCGTGTACCTGGAGAAGCATTCTAGCATGCAACCCGCTTTCATCCAGCTTCTTTTGCACCTTGACCATGGCGATCTTGATGAGATCGGCCGCGCTGCCCTGTACCGGCGCATTCACCGCAATGTTTTGAGCGTTGGCAATCAGCATGCGGTCCTTCGTTTCATTGATTTCCCGAAGGGTACGGCGACGGCCTGAAATGGTCACGGTGTATTCGTGCTCGCGAGCGAAATTGATGGAATTATCGATGTAGCTACGGATCCCTGGATAGGTCGCAAAGTAACGATCGATAAAGTCTTTGGCTTCCTTCATGCCGACGCCGGTCTCACGGGCCAAGCGCTGCGGGCCCATACCGTAGATGATACCGAAGTTGATGGCCTTGGCCTGAGCCCTCTGGTTGCCAGTGACTTCAGCCGGAGCGACCCCGAAGATGCGGGCAGCGGTCGCGGTGTGAATATCCTGGCGATCGACAAAAGCCTGCCGAAGGTTTGTCTCCTGAGCAAGAAAGGCAAGGATACGCAGTTCAATCTGTGAATAGTCAGCAGAGATGATGACCCAATCCTTTTGACTTGCTTTGAAGGCCTTGCGAATCTCGCGACCCTCTTCCGATCGAATCGGAATATTTTGCAGGTTGGGATCATTCGAACTCAGTCGGCCCGTAGTGGTTCCGGTCTGATGGAAGTTCGTGTGGAGGCGGTTGCTCTTGGCATTAATGAGCTGCGGCAGTGAATCGACGTAAGTCGACTTGAGTTTAGTAATGGTTCGGAATTTGAGAAGAGCGGCGCCCAGCGGATGCCCTTCCATCTGCTCGAGAACCGAGACATCGGTGGAATAACCCGTTTTCGTCTTCTTGATGCGTTTGAGTCCAAGGAGTTCGTGAATCTTCAGCTTTTCAAAAATAATGGTCGCAAGCTGTTTCGTCGAATTGATGTTGAACTCTTCGCCGGCGATCTCAAAAATCTCAGCTTCGAGCAGTTTCATCTTCACAGCGAGCTTGTCGGAAATCTCCTGGAGAATATCGGTATCGATGTGAACGCCGGTTTGCTCCATCGTTGCAATGACGGGGAGAAGCGGCATTTCCACATCATGGAACACACGCAAAAGATCTTTCTCACGAAGTTTTGGTTCGAGAACTTCCCAAAGGCGGAAGGTGAAATCCGCATCTTCGCAGGCGTATTCCGTGAGGTCATCAAGCGCCACGCTGAGCATGGTGCCTTGCTTGTCGAGGAGGTTTTTAGTCGGAATCTTTTTGTAGCCGAAGTGACGAAGACAGTTGTCGTCGAGACTGTGACCGCGATCCGAAGTGTCATTCAAATGGGAGGCAACCATGGTGTCGGCAAAAGGCCCGGCAACGTCGATGCCGATGTTACG
>SEDW01000916.1 GCA_004193325.1 Pseudomonadota bacterium
TGGATCGGTCCGCAGTTTCCAATCGAGCTGATTAAAGCCAAGCTCGAGAGCGTAGACTTTTTTCGCCTTCATGAGTAGGGCGCAGTCTGTGAATCCACCCGTGGAAGCTCCGCAATCGAGGACAGTGGCACCATCAAAGTGAGACGCAATCTTAAGATCTTCGATCGCACCCCAAAGCTTGTCCCCGCCTCTCGACACAAAACGCGAGCGTTCGCGAAGATGAATCTTCTGGCCGTCCTTGATCAGAGTGCCGGGTTTGTCCTGTCTCTGTTCATCGACCGTGACATCGCCGGCCATGATTCGGGCCGTAGCCTCGGCCAGGTCTTTTACGAGGCCGGCTTCGACAATCTTTACGTCTAGTCTAATTTTGGTTTTTTTCACTGCAATTTCCAAAGCTCACGGCTAGCACATTTTCAAAAGAATATTTCCAAGTCAAATTCAGTACTTTTCACAATTCTGGCCCAAAGGTCTCAATGTTTTTGCAGAGCTGCCGATGAACCCTTCAGCGGAAAGTGAACCGCCAGCTGAACGCCAGGAGATTGATATGGGACAGACCACACTAAAAATCCTTTTCATTGATGAAAAGAGAATCACCTCTGAGCTTGAGAAGGCCGGTTACCGCAAGGTAGGCGCTCAAATTCATCAGGCGATCAATTTCCCTCAGGCGAAAGACGCCCTTAAGAAAGGCCACATCGACGTTATCGTTATAAACTACGATTACGCTGCCATTGATGCTCTCGCCATCTGCGAACACTTCAAGGGTCAGAAGACGACTGCGGAAATTCCGGTGATCTTCACCAGCGTCCAGTCTTTGCCCCGCAAAATTTCCTCAAAGGAAAATGGCCCTGATCTCTTCATCGAGACTCCGGTGCCCCGCGAATACTTCATCGAGCAAATCCGTAACCTGCTCGAAGAGAAAACCCGTGAGACAGCCCGCGTGACCCATCCGGGATTTGCGAGCTTCGAATACAAAGGCAAAATGATCGAATGTGCGATTCAGGATATCTCGCGCTCGGGCATTCTCCTCGCAACCGATCTGGAAATTGAAGCAGGCATTAAATTGAGCCTCAACTTCGAACTTCCTGGATACCTCAAAGCCATCAAGGTCGAGTGCGAAGTCATCCGCCGTATCGCAGGCGACTCGCGTCGTGACGTCTCTGCCGGTCTCGGGATTCGTTTCGATGAATTTAGTGGCGACTCACAAAAACGCCTCGAAAAATACATCGCCAAGACTCAGATCGACGATCCGAAACTCGTTTACTACCTATGATCCCATAGCTTCCGAGACGGGTGCTGCCTTGCCCTTCTTCTCGTGTTCAATCACGAGTTGACCGCAGGCGGCATCAATATCCTGCCCCTTGCTATAGCGCACCATCACCCGCATTCCCGCCTTGTGCAAATAATCACGGAAATTTTCGAGCGACTCTGGCTCAGGCCCTTTGAATTGGCTTGGACCTACGACGTTCAATGGAATGATATTGATCTTCACGGGTAGACCCGACAGGAGATCGACGATTCCCTGCGCCTGCTCATCGGTGTCATTGACTCCGGAGATCACAGTGTATTGGATCAGGACCGAACGATCATCGGTTCGGTCGGCATAAAAGCTTTTTAAATAATCGACGACTTCGGCGATCGGCCAGCGGCGATTGATCGGCAT
>SEDW01000917.1 GCA_004193325.1 Pseudomonadota bacterium
TCAAAATACTTCTTGAGATACTTATTTTCGAACTGTTCCATTCCGTAACGCTCTCCAGAAGGCAAAAACCGTCGAGGATCACTGCTATAGAAACGGGCTCGTGACAGAGTCCCTTTCATGTCGTAGCTGGCAACCAACTCACTCCAGGCCTTGAGACTCATAGGTTCATCATAGAGTGGGTCGATCACGATAAACCCATGCTTCGCGTCGCGAACCATCACGGCCACATGAAAATTCCAAATTTGATGAGCGACTCGCAGCTGCCCGGCAACAAAGATTTTAGCTATATCCTGCTGCTTCACTCCCGCCTTTAAAAGCTCATAGTGCACAAGGAGAGCTCTTCCGAAACAAAAACCCAACTGACCGCTAGGATCATAGTTCTGCGAAGCCTCGAGCTTAGCTACGGGATTATTCTGGACATTTTTAAGAACGGATTTGGCTAAACTGTTAAAGTCTTTGGCGAGTGAGAGCGAGGGATTGAACGCGACAAACGTTTTCGCGTTTAGCTTAGAGATCTCTTCGTGAAAAAAAGCATTGGCAAGCCGCTTGGATTCCATTGATCTCGGGTCTTTTTTGGAATCCGCTTGTGAGGCCCAGAGATTCGAAATCGTGCTCATTTCGTTTTTGTAATCTGCTAAAATGTTCGACTTCTCATCGCTGGAGATATCGGAATATGGGATGGAAGGGTTTTGATTCAACACCTCCAAAACCGCCGGCCATGCCGAAACAGAAGGATTTAACTGAGTATCCCGCTTGGTTTTACCAAAGAGGCCCATTCCTGAAGGCAGAGCTATCATGGCGAAAATAAACATTATTTTTAAGAAATCAATCGGCGTGAACAAAATCATGTTCTCCATAAACAAAAGACCATTGGTGGGCCGGCCAATTAGTGGGTAGCGCCTTGACCCAGGATCCGTAAATCAGTATAGCAAAGGCTTCTCAAAACCAAGAGACAGCAAGTCACACGTGAAGGAATACACTCATGAAAAGAACTGTAGCAGCCCTGGCCCTCTCGATTTCCACACCATCATTCGCTTTGATGATTCCAGCTTCGGCCACTAAGACGATCTGTCTTGATACTTACGAATCTGAGACAGGCGTCAAGTACGCTGCTAACTGTGATCAAGCAGCTAACAACAAAGAATCTGGCGTTGCCCTCCTTGAAAACGGTTGTGCTGAAGGCCAAATCGCTCTTACAAGCGTGGCTTACCCAGTCTATAACCAATCTGCGAAACAAAAGAAAAAACAAGAGTTGAAATTCGACATCGAAATCAACAATTGCTTGCCGCCAAACGTAGCTCAACTCTAAGCCTTGCTCCGGAAGTTGAAGTCCACGCCCAGTCTGCCATTCTGAATGGGAGCCTGGGCTGATCCATTTCGCGATCTAAAACTTAAGCCTTGAGGATATCAAAATGACTCCATTTATCTACTGGCCCTATGACGAGGTCACTCTAGACAGTCCGGCTGAAGATAATGTGGTTCATATAAAATCCCCATGGCTGACGGCAAAGGTGAAATTCAAACCTGAAGATCGGGAGCGCATCGAAGACTTGGGCGAGAAGTTTGCCTCACAATCGTTATCCGCTGACGACATTTCTCTGATCAACTGGTTCTTCTCGGAACTCGATCACTATCCCCTTTGCTATATCGTCCCCTCCC
>SEDW01000918.1 GCA_004193325.1 Pseudomonadota bacterium
ACCTTAACGAGCCTAGCGAAATGAACGGAATAAAAAAACCCGCCAGCGAAGCCAGCGGGTTTTTACGTTTGAATCTAAATCCGACACACCTTAGTGGTGATGTCCGCCAGTTCCGTGAACGTGACCATGGCTCATATCTTCTGCAGACGAGTCGCTAACGCCCTGCCTTCTCAAACCTAGGCAAAGTGTCCTGCGGCGCAAACATTAAGAAGTACAATTGCTCGATTGCCTTTTGCAACTCGGGGTTCTTCAAATCACTTGCTAGTTTCGGGGCCAGAGAATTCTTTTTGAAAAAGACGATCATGGTTTTGTCCTTCGGCTCGACGTTGATAAAGCTCGTGAACGAACCGATCAGCGGCGACTTCTCTTTCGAAAGCTTTAAAGCCAGAGCATTGGGGTCGAGCGCGAAAGCTTCTCCAATCATTTCGAACGTCTTAATGGACTTGTCCTTAGACTGCTCATCATAGCTATAGCGGTAGGCATCAAGCATCTCAGGTGCTTTTCTATCCTTGTTCGCCTGATAGAACTCAACAAACGTCTCTGCTCTTGGCGTGAGCACGTAGCCGAAGAGGTTCATCTCCTCGCCCTGAGCGTTTTGAAAGATAACTTTGTAAAACTGCTTGTCGGTGATGACTTTCGCAAAGACAAGAGAACTCATGAGGAAGGACATGGAAAGAGCAGCTATAAATCTCTGCATAATACACTCCATTAACCGATCGTTGCTGAAACGATTAGCTTAAGGCCTTCCGCAGGATTTAGAAAAGAAATAAAAAACCCGCCAGCGAAGCCAGCGGGTTTTTACGTTTGAATCTAAATCCGACACACCTTAGTGGTGGTGTCCGCCAGTTCCGTGAACGTGACCATGGCTCATTTCTTCTGCCGTTGGTTCACGAACTTCGACAACTTTAACTTCAAAGTTAAGTGTCTTGCCAGCAAGCGGGTGGTTCGCATCAACAGTAACTTCAGTGTCTGTCAACTGAACAACGGTAACAACCATTGTATCGTCATCAGTCTGAGCCTGGAGCTGCATGCCAACTGCTAGATTCTTAACGCCTGCAAATTGCGCGCGTGGCACAACTTCAACAAGGCCGTCGTCTTTATCGCCGTAACCGTCTTCAGGTTTAACTTTAACAGTGAAGGCGTCGCCTTTTTTCTTACCAATAAATTCGCGCTCTAGGCCAGGAATGATATTGCCCAGACCAACGATAAATGCGAGCGGCTCATGGCCCGAAGACGTATCGATGATATTGCCTTCGTCGTCTTTCACTGTGTAGTCCATCAGAACAACGGAGTTTTGTGCTGCGATCATAAAATATCCCTTTAGGAAAGAGTCCTCGGTGCTACAGGGGGGTACCCTAACACAGAACATATCGGGACGGAAATCGAATCTACACGAAAAAGCGCCTGAGTTCTCTCGAACTAGGCGCTGATATCATTGACGAATTAGGGATCAGGGAGCCTTTGCGACAGGCTTTCTTGTGAAGTAGAAGAAATCCCGGTTATCCGGGTAGCCCATGTAACGGGGCACATTGCCTTTGAAGCGCTCATCCAGGACTTTCATGCCGCGAACCAGATGCTGTGGAACCCGCTCCTGGCCCTTCTTCGGGGGATAAAGAGCCATGTAAGTATGCTCTAGTGCATTCATATCAAGGTGCAT
>SEDW01000919.1 GCA_004193325.1 Pseudomonadota bacterium
GTGCAAAGCGTGTCGTAGGTTCCTGAGCACGCATCGCAACGAGAGCTTGTTCATAATTATCGAGATCTTCGTCCTCGCCACCAGAGGCCTTGGTCCTGCCGCGGGATTTACGAGTAGCCAGGTAATAACCCAGCCCGAGAGCCAGCGCTCCAACGCCTATCATCATCGGCTTCGACAGATCAGGTGATGCCCCACGTCCTCCCGAAATTCTTCCCTGCTCACTTCGCGATTCAAAGATAGTTCCCTCAGTCATGGGTGATGGGGACGCAATTTGGAAATAGTTTTGGAAGAAAGCAGCGGTAAGATTTCTCGTGATCTTTGGCATCGCTGCATAAGCGATTCTGCCTAGATATATAGGCCAACCCAGAGTTGTTTGATCCTTCGGTGACTCCGCAATTCGTATTGCGGCTGCGGCGACGACTTCCGGTTTGATGACCGGAGGCACTGCTTTGAGTGTGGCACCAACAAAATTCCCTGCGTGCGTGAAACCTGGAGTGTCGACGCAGACGGGATAGATATCGCAAACATGAATGTCGCTGAAGCTGGATAATTCGCCTCTCAGGGCTTCCATGAATCCAAGCAGACCAAACTTACTCGCGCTGTATCCCGACGCATAAGGCAGCGGAATCCAGGCTCCAAGAGAGTTCATGTTGATGATGACTCCGGTCCCTCGTTCTTTAAAATAAGGTAATGCTGCGTAACAGCCATTCATGTAGCCGATGAGATTGGTTTTGACGACTTGGACATGTGCATCAAGCGGCGTCTCGGTAAATTCTCCCACCGTCCCGATACCAGCGTCGTTCACCCAGACATCGATTTTGCCATCAAATTTTTCTGCTGCGGCTTTAGCCAAGGCCTGAACAGCTTCGAGATCAGTCGTGTCGGTCGATACGCCGATAGCCTGAGCTCCTAGGCGCATGCACTCCTGGGTCATCTCAAGAAGGTTGTGTTCGTTGCGAGCCGCGAGAACAAGGTTAGCCCCGCGGCGTGCAAATTCCAAGGCGATCGCGCGGCCGATTCCGCTGGTAGCTCCAGTGACAACAACTGTGGAGTGGCGAATTTCTCTTTTAGTCATGACAAATCTCCTCGATGACCCATGCGGCTCAAGGCCCATCGAATCATATGTAAAATTTTGAATCAAAGCAGGATATAGGCGATTTTCTTCAAGCCAGCGCGGAACAGGCTGTTCACTCAATTTTCGGAAATCAAAGAATGACAGTTTCGCACGAGTAAACCCGCATTTAATTAGCGCAGTCTAAACGAGTCCTTTCAAAGGCTTAGAAAAAAGCCTCAAATCTTTCTCAAGCAATTCCGATAAGAAAGCGGGCCAGTCAATTCCAAGGATAGGAAAAGCGAGCCATGACTTTTAACTTTTCGATAATTTTTTTCGCTCTTCCTCTCATCCTCTTCAGCGCCTGTTCTCAAGGGACGACGACACCAGTTCTCACTCATCGAGACAGTTCCGCTGATTCCAAGCCGGAACCAGCTCCGGATGTTCCTTATGGGTCTGACAACAACAATCCTCAAGGACAGGCTGGTGAGACAGCGGATGTTCCCAAAGTTGTGAATGGCGCCTACCTCTACTGCCAGGCCAACGACAAATTGATTGACGACAAATATCTCGTAAAATGTCAGATCAGAAATGAGACGGACCA
>SEDW01000920.1 GCA_004193325.1 Pseudomonadota bacterium
TCATCTGGGTGGGCCTCAATCTCGCCGGCGTTTTTCACTTCGACGTCTATCCCTTCATTCTTTTGAATCTGGCCTTCAGTCTCCAGTCAGCCTATGCCGCTCCGCTCATCCTCCTTGCTCAGACGAGGCAGGCCGATCGCGACAAAGCTCTCTCGGAAGCCGATGCCCAGCATCGTGAGGCACTGGCGATTGCCGCTGAGGATCGCCAAAAGCTTGGAGCCGAACACGGTCAGCAGCTTCTCGAACTCCTAAAGCTCAATACCGAGTTAACGCGCACCACTCACGAATTGGGTCTCCGAATTGAAGCGCTCACCGAAGAGCTTCATTCCCGGCTTAAATGTCCCTGAAATTTTTCCAAAGAAAAGCCCGCGGCAATTTTTTGCCGCGGGCTTTTCTTATACCAGTTATTTCAGACCAGCATAAACTCGATGCACATCGTCGAAATCATCGATGGCGCCGAGGAAACTTGCGACCTCTTTATACTGCTCATCTGATAGGTCCATATCGGATTTAGCGCGATAGGCGAGTTCGGACTTGGAGATACTCCAGCCCATATCGGCAAGAGCCTTGTTCACGACATCCAGATCCGTAGGCTCGGTATAAAAGCGCCCGCCGGTCTGTCCTTCATCAAATTCGCTGACATCGAGAGCTTCGACATCCTGGGCGCCGGCTTCGATGGCAGCGTCTTCACAGACGGCAGCTTTCGAGTGCACGGCTTCAATGAGACCGACCCTATCAAACATCCAGCCGACCGATCCAATCGATCCCAGCTGCCCTTTGCGAAAGAACACACGCATCTCAGAAGCGGTTCGGTTCTTGTTATCCGTCAGACATTCAACGATAACCGGTACATTGTGAGGCGCAAATCCCTCGTACATAATCGTTTCATAGTTAACGCCGTCGCCCCCAATACCCGCACCCTTCTTAATGGCGCGTTCAATCGTGTCTTTGGGGACAGAGGATTTCCGAGCCGCTTCAATGGCAGCGCGCAAGCGAGCGTTGTTTTCAGGAGAGGGATCGCCTGATTTCGCCGCCACGGTGATTTCTTTGGAGAGCTTGCCGAAGGCTAAACCTCGTTTAGCCGCTGCTTCTGCTTTAAAACCATGTTTCCATTGAGCTCCCATACCGGGCCTCCTCCCTTTGCGTCTACTTCCACGTTTTGCACTAACGAAATTAAGAATTGGCAGGAATATGTCAACGGGAAAGGCAGGGTTAACGCTGGCCCCAAACTGGACTTTTGCTATTTAACGGTCCGAGACAAGCCCATGCGATGGACCTTTTTCTCGTCCGGATTTGAGCATTGGAATCAGAGGCATAGGATGAAGCCCTTCATATTATGAACCTTTTTGCCGATAAGCCTTTTGACGAATCGCTTCTCGGGGGATCTACGGTGAAAAATCATATCTGGGCTCTCATGCTTTGCCTGAGTTATTCCTGTTCGCAGCCACCCGAACTGCTCAGGGATATTCACGCGGCCGCGGATGCCACAGCTGAGAAATCTGATAGCGATTTACCGAACGATGTTATTTCAAATCCATCCGAAGGGACTGTCATCGTCAAAAGCGAACCCAGCGGCGAAGACATGGATCCCGTGCCTGTCGTCGTACCGGAGCCGGAACCTGTCGTCATCGTCAAACCCTATACGCCTTGTCC
>SEDW01000921.1 GCA_004193325.1 Pseudomonadota bacterium
GAGAAGTCTTTGACTCCAGCAATGTTCAAGAGCCGCTACGGTAACGTCGCACAAGGCCCTGAGCAGTGGCAGAAGATCAATTCGGTTAAGGGCATGACTTTTAACTGGTCGAAAGATTCCACCTACGTTCGTCATCCGCCATACTTCGAAGGCATGACTCGTGAGATCAAAGGACAGGTCGATATCAAAGGCGCACGCGCTCTCGGTATCTTCGGTGACAACATCACGACCGACCACATTTCACCTGCAGGTAACATCAAGGCTGACAGTCCAGCCGGTAAATACCTTGTTGCTCACGGCGTGAAAGCTTCTGACTTTAACTCCTACGGCGCCCGTCGTGGTAACCATGAAGTCATGGTCCGCGGAACTTTCGCTAACATCCGTATCAAAAACGATATGATGGAAGGCAAAGAAGGCGGTTTCACCAAGTACATCCCGACCGGCGAAACCATGCCGATCTACGATGCTGCTGAACTCTACCGCAAAGACAAAACCCCATTGGTTGTCTTCGGTGGCAAAGAGTACGGCATGGGATCATCTCGTGACTGGGCTGCGAAAGGGACTTTCCTCCTTGGCGTTCGCGCTGTGGTTTCGGAAAGCTTCGAGCGTATTCACCGTTCGAACCTTATCGGTTTCGGCGTCTTGCCTTTGACTTTCATCAACGGCGAAACAAGAAAAACTTATAATCTCGTTGGAGATGAGACTTTCGATCTTCAAGGCATTCCAAACATGAAACCGCGTGAGCGCATGACCTTCAAAGTCACTCGCAAAGACGGTACGAAGTTTGACCTTGTCGCTCAGTCTTCGATCTACAGTGCGGACGAACTCGATTACTACCGTAACGGTGGTATCCTTCAGTACGTACTTCGTAAGCTACTCGCTCAGTAATTGAGACGATCGAGCCCCGGCAGATGCCGGGGCTTTTTTTTGCGAAAATTCCGCAAATATAAGCTTAAAAACTTAGCAGAATGATATTGACAACGATTCTCATAAAGGGCTTTAATAGTGTTTTATTAATGAAGATTGAATCGGAGTTTAACCCCGTGATGCATCCTTTTTCTAAGCTCGCTGTAGCCGTTGCTCCTCTTGCTATCTTTACGTCTTCTTACGCTTTCAGTCAGGAAGCTCAGAATCCACAGACGCTGCAGGAAGTGAAAGTTGTCGGCGAAAAAGCTGACACCGAAGAACTCTTCATCAAAACCGATGAGTCCACCGCTGATCGCATGGGCCGTACGGTTAAAGAAACTCCACAATCCGTTTCTGTGATTTCCCAGAAGCAATTTGAAATGCAGGGTGCGCGTTCGATTCAAGACTCTGTGCGTTATGCGGCTGGCGTGAATGCCGAGCCTTACGGTACTGACACACGTGGTGACTACGTTTCTATTCGTGGTGCTGAAGTTGGTCAATTCCGTGATGGTCTCCAAACCATTTTCAGTGCCAACACCACTCAAGCTCGCCCTAGTCTTTGGGGTGCGGAACGTGTGGAAGTCCTTCGTGGACCATCATCGCTCGCCTATGGTCAAACCTCTGCCACAGGTTTGGTTAACGTCGTCACGAAGAAGCCTCAGACCGAGAGAAAGGGCGAAGTCCAATTCGAGCTTGGCTCCTACGATCGTCATCAGACATCCCTCGATCTCACCGGCGGAATCAA
>SEDW01000922.1 GCA_004193325.1 Pseudomonadota bacterium
GCGATGGCACCTGGGTGATCTGTGCGAAACTGGTCGATTCGCTCGCGAATACCAGCTATGGAAAATCCGACTTCATCATTCGAGACATCATTGCCCCGAGCTTCACATCCTTGAGTTCTTTCAACGCAGCGACGGACGGTTATATAAACGACAGCGAAAAGCTTCTCGTCAACGCACTGTGGAGTCTGAGTGCCACCGGATACACGACGGAAGCCTACACGGCGCCAGCTAATGATTCGGCCGGCATACTAGCCTGTAACGCGTTTGGCTCTTATACCCTAAACGCTCCCCCTAGCCCCTCGCATATCGGGGCCGACGGAACCTACGCAAGCTGTGTTAAGTTGGGTGATTCGGCAGGCAATGTCATTTATGGCAAATCATCACAGGTGATTCGCAATACCGCCTCGCCGACGTTCACCTCCATGGCCAGAGCCAACGCGGCTGCCGATGGATTTATTAATGACAGCGAAAAAAACTCGGCTCTTCCAATGGCCGTCCTGGTCGCGAGTAATCAGACTTCGACTTATTTTTCAGCGGCTCTCGACGATGCGGGCGGCGCCCTCACTTGCGACAGTACGCAGACTTATAGCAACATCGCAATTCCCAGCGCAGTGACCTTAACCAATGACGGCAGCTACGCAATCTGTGTTGAGTTGATGGATGCTGCTGGCAACAAAACTTATGGCAAGTCTGCTCAAATCGTTCGGGATACGGCCGCAGCTAGCTTTACCTCGCTCAGTGGACGCGGCGATGCCCTTGACGGCGTAATCAACTACGCGGAACATCTTGGCACGACCACCCTCTGGTCACTGACTCAAACTGGGGCTACAGCTATTGCTTATACTCTACCCCTTGATGATTCCGCCGGAGCGGTAAGCTGCAACATCGCGCAAAGCTATTCACGCTCGACCATCGCGAGCGCAACCGATCTCGGCTCGGACCTACCCTGGGCCCTTTGCGTGGAGTTGACCGATGCGGCAGGCAATATAAGCTACGGGAAATCAAGCCAGGTCGTTCGCAATATCAGTGGGCCAAGTTTCGGTTCATTGG
Source organism: Pseudomonadota bacterium (assembly GCA_004193325.1). GTDB lineage: Bacteria > Bdellovibrionota_B > Oligoflexia > Oligoflexales > Oligoflexaceae > Oligoflexus. Next base: position 1,051 of record SEDW01000922.1, read on the forward strand.
CGCTCGCCAACGCTGCGATCGGCGGCTATATTAATAACAGTGAAAAACTACTCACCTCCTCGATTTGGAATCTTTCCGCATCGGGTCAGATCAGTACCAATTACTCGACTGCTTTAAGCGACACAGCAGGAGCCCTGGTCTGTGATGCTGGCCAATCATACGGTCAAACAAGCATTCCTACACCTGCAGACCTCAGCAGTGATGGAGCCTACGCGCTCTGCGCAAAACTTACCGACACCTCAGGCAACATCACATACGGAAAGTCCGCGCAAGTGGTGCGCGACGTGTTAGCCCCGAGCTTTACCTCGTTAGCGCGAGACAACGAAGCGGTCGATGGCTTTATCAATAGCACTGAGCAAAACTCTAACCTCGCTCTCTACACTCTCACGGCATCCTCCTATGCCAGCGCTGACTATACTCCTGCCCTCAACGATGCGGCATCTGCGCTCACCTGCGATGCGGCGAAGACCTATAGCGGTAGCAGCATTCCCCTTATCTCCTCGCTTACAAGCGATGGCGTCTTCGCTGTCTGCGTTGCCTTAACCGATGCGGCGGGCAATACAAGTTATGGAAAATCCGCGCAAGTAACCCGGGCCACCTC
>SEDW01000923.1 GCA_004193325.1 Pseudomonadota bacterium
AGCTTGTCATTCATCTTCAAGACTTGTTTGACCCAGTTAAAGCTCGAGCCACCCATCTGCTCATCGGCCGCAAGGAGGTCCGCTTTGTAACGCTCATGGCGAACCGCTGACGAAGTTGAGGCTGTGGCAACCGTCCAGTCACCCGGGATGAGCGGGCCTTCCCCTGGCGAATACTGTTTGCCCTTACCGACGAGCACAGCTGCAAAGGCCACGGCCTTGGCGATCGACAGAGGATATTTACCAGTGTTGAGGGCTAGGATCGGGCTCGAAATAACAGCAGCCGTGGCGATATCGGGTTCACTCGTCAGAGCATCAGCCACGATCGCAGCGCCCATCGAGTGGGAGAAGATCAGCGTCGGCAACTCATCCTTTGGCACCACAGTATGAACGAAGGTCTTAAAGTCCTCGACATAATCATCCCAGTTTTTGATCCAGACGATCTCGCGATCTTCGGTAAAACGAGTGGATTTCCCTTGGCTGCGATGATCGTAGAGATAAACCGAGTAACCGGCCTGATAGAAGTTATAGATCAACTCGCGGTACTTGAGACTACTCTCGGTAAACCCAGGCACGATAACAATCTTGCCCTTCGCGTTCGGGTTTATATAAGCACTGTGATAGAGCTGCGCGTTGTCCACGCCACGAAAAAATCCGGTCTGGGCATTCTGCACGAGAGGAAGAACGTAGTGATCAAAATCAGCGTTAAAGTTTGCCTCGTCGAGAAAGAGAGGGCCGTCGATAGGAGAAGAGTCCGAAACTGAGTGTAGCCCCGAATCCGAAACTTCTGATTCACCGCAGGCGGTGAGCGAAAGCGCGATCAAGGCAGCAAGAGTTAAACGCTTGAGCATAGGGGCCGTTCTCCATATCAATTTGAAGTTTGTCTATATCAGAGTCCTCTCAAAACAGAACTCAACAAACCATAAAAAAGACCAAGATTTTGAAGGGAAGCCCGCAAACAGCGGAAGCTCATAAGAATGATTTTTCTAAATATGCGTTTTGACCCATCTCTATCCCGTTGAATCGTCAGCAGATTTGACCGTTCCATCGTTTCTTGTCAAGGCGGCTATGGAAGATACCGATCCATTGGTAAGCGCAGCTTTGCACAAACTGTCCAGCTTTTGGACGGAGGGACCCACGAGATGCAAAAACATATGAGCCTGCTCGTCATGCTCGGCTATTTCGTCTCCTTCTCCCTCTCCCTCACCCTCGGATGCAAATCCGCCGTTCGCCCATCACGCGTTTCCTTTGGTGCCCATGCTGCTGCAGAAGCAGAGCCTACGCCTATTCCTGAAGACGATGATCCCCTAGACTTCCCTACGGAAGATCCGGTGGAATATCCTATTCCAAGCACCGATCCCATAGTCGTCACGCCGCCGGTCACAGATCCAATCGTTCTGCCTCCGGTAATCGATCCGCTGGTATTGCCTCCTGTGGTCGTTCCACCTGTAGTCGTCCCGGTCGATCCTAATGCGAAACTCACGATCAAAGTCAGCGGCCGTCAATTGCTCGTCGATGGCAAAGCCTTCACGATCAAAGGCGTCTGCTACAATCCCGTTCCCAAAGGCGCAGGCGAACTCTCCGGCACGCTCTTCTCCAATCCGACTGCCGCGCACCTCGTGGCCCTCGAGCAGGACTTTAAACTGATGCA
>SEDW01000126.1 GCA_004193325.1 Pseudomonadota bacterium
CTGCAGGCACCGCAGTCACAGTCGCTTCCAGTCCCGCCGAAATTAAACTCGGCATCAAAATCTATCGGGTCGATGGCGAAGAGTCGGAGCGAAGCTTCGAACAATCCGTGTTCGTGACCTCGACCACGACGACGACAACCATTACGCAAACCATTCCGGGCACGACCACAGCCAACGGCGGCGCTCAGTGCGGCAACCGCTGTCCCATCGACCGGGAATCCATCTTTGCCGACTACGTGAATTTTCTCGACCGGTCCTACCGGGATAATGCTGACAAGACCAAAGTCGATGTAAGACGAGCTCACGAAAGTGATGGCCTGCCTGCACCTGGGGGTGCGATTTGCAGCAACTTCGAACTCGTCGCTCAGGATCTTGTGGACGGCATGGGCGGCGTGGCTCCCAATGACATCAATAAGCAGCCGAACCCTCAAAAACTTTGGGATATTTTCGATGACCGCGTTAAAATCGGGATGACCTCGATGCATTACGAGCGTTTTTACGCCTACATCGCTCCGGCTTGTGGCCGTGAGATGCTCGGCACCCGGAACGGTTGTGGATGTTTCGCAGCCGATACCAGAATTCGTATGGGCGATGGCAGCGAACGTATGGCCTCCGATATTCGCCAAGGAGATCTCCTCTGGAACCCGATGACCAAAAAAGCTCAGGCAGTTCGCAATGTGGTCGTCGGCCCCGAGACTGCACTCCTCTATCACCTGACGATTGGCGGCCGAAACTTGGAAGTGACCGTGGACCATCCTTTTTTAACAAAAGATGCGTTGAAGCCCGCTCACAAGTTGATGCTTGGTGATATAATCGTGGACGCGGGACATGAGAGTCCGGTCGAGCGTATCGAGCGCGAAGATCGTGAGATCGGGGCCAAGGCTCCTGAAGTCTGGAACTTTGAACTCGAGGGGTCCACTGATCCCAAAGATCACTATGTGCTCGCCAATGGTGTGATGACCGGAGATCTTTACCTGCAGATTCAGCTCAAAAATTCGGGCGAAAGCCCTTAAGGCCCTTGATGGGAAAGTGATGCGATGAACTCAAAAACCGTAATGGGAGCAGCAGTCGTGGGTCTGGCCTTGGCTTTGTTCATCATGAACAAAAAGCCTAAGACCGAAGCTTTCAAAGCCGCACGCGAAACGCCCCAGGCTCAGGTCGAGCGGCCCGTCCACCAGGAAATTATAGAGAATTCTCAGCCGGTGGCAGTCGATAAGGGGCGTATTCAACAGGAGCGAAAGGCTTATACGGCTGTAATCCTCACGGGACTCAAGGAAATTGAGACGAAAAAAGTAGGGACGAATCTCAAATTTCGGTTTCGGCCGAAGAGTGAGCCCATCTACTGTTCTCTCGGGGACTTCGATTACATCAAAGGCTCGGTCGACAGCCTGACGAAAGACGTGATGCTTCTCTCGATCGAACCACTCAACGGCGACAAGTCTAAATCAGTCCGCTACCGGGTGAGCATGAAGGATGTGGCGAACGGCAAGACATTTGATGTGCAGCTGCCCGTCGAAAAGAAGGCGCGAGACTACGGCGTCTACCTCTGTATGGATTATATGAAGACCAACGAATGCGCTTCGAAGAAGATTCTCGGCGCGAAAGAATGGAATACCGCGATACGGAGTGAAAAGGATCTCGACCGCAGCATCTATTATCAGATGATCACGGTCGCAGCGGACAAGGCTTACCTCATCCCAAGCAAAAAGTGGGATGGAAAAAGCATGGAGAAGCTCAAACACCTTCTTGCACCCATCATCCAGGACTCAGATTCAATCGATCTTTTGAAGAAGAACATCGAGCAACTTCAGTCGGTGCCGGGGCGAGTGTCCAAAGACGTTTTAGAGCTGCTTCTGCCGCATAAAGATCCGAACTGCTAAATCCTCTAAATGAAAAACGCCGCTCGACAGAATCGAGCGGCGTTTTTCATTAGTAAGGATTAAAATTCTTTCTCAATCGCCGACTTCGGCTGAGGATCCTCACGGACCACTCTGAGTTTTTCAATTCGGTGACGATCGACATCGGTCACTTCAAGAGTAAGGTTACCGTAACTGACCTTTTGCCCGATCTCTGGGAGATGGCCGAGAAGTTGAGTCATCCAGCCTGCGATCGTATCGACTTCGCCTTCCACGTCTTCGGCAAAGGATTCATCGATATCAAAGAATTCAGCAAACTCGCTGATGTTCACATAACCCATGATGTCGAAGACGTTATCTTCAACCTGGGTGATTTGAGCCTCTTCCGAGTCAAACTCATCTTGAATATCGCCAACGATTTCTTCCAGAATGTCTTCCATCGTCACAAGTCCTGCGGTGCCGCCGTACTCGTCGATAATGATCGCCATATGGTTTTTCGATTGCTTCAATTCCTTGAAGATCTCGATCAGGTGCTTACTCTCTGGCACGAACTGCGGTTCGCGCATGATGTTCGTCACGGCAAAGGGCTTGCCGCTCGACAGGCGCTTGGGATCAGCCATATGACGCAGAATGTCTTTGGCGAAGACAATGCCCATGATCTTGTCGATCTGTTCATCGTAGACCGGCAGGCGCGAGTGGCCTGACTGCATGATGAGGCGAACCGTTTCTTCCAGGCTAACGCCTTTTTCCACGGCGATCATATCGGTTCGAGGGGTCATGATTTCGCGAACTTTCGTTTCATCGAATTCAAACACACCGTTGATCATGTCTTTCTTCACGTCCTCGATCACGCCCGATTTTTCGCCGACTTCCAGGAGGAATTCCAGCTCCGCTTCGGTAATCGTCGGCTGAAGGCTCTGATCGCTGCCGAGCAGGCGAATGATCCAGTTGGCAAAGTTTGAGAGCGCCAGGGCCAGAGGGTAGACCAGGCGATAGAGGATCTGAACGATGATCATCGAAAAGTGAGCGACCGTCGGCAGATGCGCGCGGGCGATCGATTTTGGGATGAGGTCACAGAAAATCAGAACGACAAAACTGATCGCGATGACAACGACCGGAAGATTGAAGCTCGTGTACTTCTGATAGAAAAGGTCTGTAATGAGCAGTGCGGTCGTGATCTTAAAAAAGTTCGAGAAGAGCAGTATCGTTGTGAACACGCGCGAAGGATGCTGCATGAGGAGCTGCATCGAGGGGCTGTTCTGTTCTTTGGGTTGAGCACGCGCGCGCAGGGCGGCTAGCGAAGTCACAGCGGTTTCAGCCGATGAGAAAAAGCCGGTCGCGAGGGCACAAAGGATGATGTAGAGAACTGCGGTTCCGTCCGAGGTCAGTGCGCTGTTCATCGCTTAGACCTCTACCGTTGCACAATGGGTCCAGAGCGGAGCACCATCGACGGCTTCTAGATATTTCATGATCGCCTGTTGCTCACGGGTCATACGTTCTTCCTCTTCGGGTACGAGATGATCGTGACCGCAGAGATGAAGGATGCCGTGAACGAGTAGAAAGCAGACTTCACGGTCGAGACTATGACCGATGGATCTGGCGTTTTTGAGAGCCACGTTAGGACTGATAACGACATCACCGAGCATTTCCGGCGGCAGATCCTCATCGTCCTCGTCCGAGTCGGCCAAAGGCCATTCGGGAGCTATAAATTCCAATGGCTCTTCCCATTCCTGCTGAGGAAAGGAGAGGACATCGGTGGATGTGTTTTTTTCACGATATTGACGGTTCAGCTGCTGCATGGCTTCGTCATCGACGAAATCCCACGAGAGTTCAAAGGTGTCTACACCTAGGCCCGTACATATAATTCTGGTAAGGGATTCGACCTTGAGCGGATCGATGCGGAATGTGCTGTCTTCTGTAGTGAGTTCGATGAATGGCTGACTGTCCGAGTCCAAGGTGTTTTTCTACTCCTTAAAAATACTTCTAAGCTCACCTTCTTCTGATTCCTCTTTACGAAGAATCTTAAGGCCGCAGCGTAGACTGTCTAGCCTTGCGACCCGGGCTGGCCGCGCTCCACTCTCTACCTCAGATGGGTTAAGCGGACGATTCCAAGCTATCACATCTTCGGCAAGCTTGGCGAGAACCGAAGCATCTAAAACCTGGCTTTTTGGCTCAAGAGCCGGAGCGTCTTTCTCACGGATGAGTCGCAGCGGACTAACGTTATCTTTAGATTTCAAGGTATTAGCCCCCCGTTCATCTCTGGTTACTCGACAGAATATTATCGGTCGATTCGGCAAAGACTTGAACTTTTGTCTTGGACAAAAGAGGAGGCTGGTGATTTTAGGCAGTCATTTAGTGAGTTTGCAGGGGAGGGGCCCAGACGGATGCGAAGGTGCTTTGACCCGCTGCCTTGAACAGTCTTTCGAAACGGCTCGTGTAGACCTTGGAAGGAAGGCCTTCCGAGGGGCTGATCTCGCGCCAGTTGGCAGCTTTTAACGCTTCGAGCACTTCCGCATTGTAAGGCTCCCAGTCCGTTTTAAACCAGAAGTAGGCCTCTGGTTTCAACTTTTGAGCGAGCAAAGCCAGGAACTCAGGCTTTAGGAGGCGGTTTTTGTGATAACGCTTTTTCGCGGCCCAGGGATCGGGGAAGAAGACGAGAACGCCATCGAGTTCGTGAGGAGCAAAAAGCTGATCGAGAAACTTGGCGTTGCAAAGAATACTCGTGAGGTTTTTCAGGCTGAATTCCTGCGCCTTTTGCGCAAGTTTCACCACACGCTTGAGCGTGATGTCCATTCCGATAAAGGCTGTGTCCGCTTCGTCTTTGGCCATCTTGAGGATGACTTCACCATAGTGACTGCCGATTTCGAGAATGAGGTCTTTGGGTTTATCGCCCATTTGCTCGGTAAAATGGCTAAGCCACGCGCCAGCACAAGGCTTAAGGCGAGGGCCGTAGAGTAGGGGAAGTGTCTCGTCTTTGAGAAGAGGGAGAAACGCGTTCACGTCTTCGCGCATAGTGGCAAACGAATCGACAAAAGGATCTTGTGCGCGAATGGACATCGACAGAATTCCTCAGAAACAGTTCTCAAAGAGAAGAAAGAAAGTGGTGAGCTCATCAGTCCTAAAACGATCTGTAAGCCGGATTTTGTCATAGTCCTTGCGGACCGAGACTGTCATTAATCTGGGTCTACTGTTACCAGCAGCCTCGAGCGGCCTACCCAGGAGCGAGACGGGTCATCTCCGCATACTCTTGCGAATATGCCCTCCTTGTTTGGCCTTGCATTGGGTGGGGTTTACCGAGCCAAGCTGTTGCCAACTTGCTGGTGAGCTCTTACCTCACCGTTTCATCCTTACCTTCAGCATCTTGCGATGCTGCGGGCGGTTTGCTTTCTGTTGCACTTTCCGTCGGGTTTCCCCGCCTGGTCATTAACCAGCACCCTACCCTACAATGTCCGGACTTTCCTCGATCACAGATTCATCGCATTCCGCTTTATACTGCGTTGCCTTCGTCGCTCCGCTGCTCATGTACTGACGTACACTCCGCTGCTCGCTCCTTGGCGCCTTGTCTAAAACGGAATGCGATGAATCTGGAACCGCGACAGTCCAATCGTCTCGACTGACGAACTCACCGAGGGCTCGTTTTAGGGCGATGGGTGTTCTTTGTCAATAGCACAAAGAAGAATCTTTGCTTTGTCCTGACAGAGAGTTAGGGGAGTGGGGGAGGTGCGAATTACGCTTTGGGAGTCAATTTTAGAATCTGATCGTAGTCATCACTCGCGTAGCGGTCGTCTAGAAGTGCGATATTGCGCGTAATCGCCTGACAGGACGAGCAGCGAAAGCGAATCATCAGACCCTTTTTACTATGCTGCTCATAACCGATTGGGACGAGCAGTCCTTTGCAGGGATTCGCCCGATCACCGGGAAAAACATCCACGTGCTTGGAATGGAGACAAAAGGGACAGTGATTGCGACAGGTTCGCTGCGATACAGGGACGTAGCTTTGACAATGCTCACACTGGAAAGCATCGTTTATTTTCGAAAATCGTCCCAAATCCGTCATGGCCTGCCCTTAACCCTTAATATTTGTCTGAAACTGCCGAAGATAAATGAGGTCTATAGGGGGATTGCTTAGTGAAAACACCTTGGTTTGGCAAGCAAAAGATACTGAGTCTTACCATTCTTCTCGCCGCTTGCGGCAGTGGAGGCAGTGGCGATTCCGGATCTCCTCAGGCAGCGGCTCCAGTGGCCGGTACGGAAGTTACGGTAACGGGTTCTATCAAAAGCGTCTCGGGCAGCCAGTCGGAAATGAAAGACTGGGTCATCGCCATGATCGATTACGACAATAGCATCAGTTCGGTCGCAACGATCAACGCAGCCGGAAACTTCTCACTCCCACACGTCCTCAATAGTCAGCGCTATACCCTTGCGCTCTTGGATCCTCAATATAAGCTCGCAGCTGTGCTTACCGCTGCCGGCGACAGTCCCAAAACTGTGAAACAGGTTTTTAAAATCGGCGGCACACAGTTGCCGATCCTCGTTCACAATGGTCCTGTCATCAATTTTACAAACTTTGAAGGCATCGCTTTTGACAAAGCCGTAGCCGTCGACTCGGATGGCGATTTGATTCCAGACGGCCGCGAAACCGCTCTGGCCGATACCAGTGTCGACACCGATACTGATGGTGTGCCGAACTCAATCGATTCTGATATCGATGGCGACGGCGTAATCAATGTCCTCGACCTTGATGATGATGGCGACAGTCTCCCTGATGCCTTTGATCCCGATGCGAATGGGGATGGCGTCCTCGATATCAACCAGATGACTGGCGATCTTTACTTTAGTTCTCTCCTTGCTTACGGCAGCGTTCAGGTCATTCAGGATACTTTGAGTGATGGCAGCTTTGAGAACAGTCTCCTCATCACGAACAAAATCTCGGGCGCTGTACCTGTGACTCTCAAGGTGCGGTCGTCCAGTCAGCTCTTCGAAGGCGCTCTCGCCACACGAATCAATGCGGAAACAGGTGATCCGATCAACACACCCTTCGACAACACTCTGCTGGACGACGGTCTCAATGAAGACGGCGCTGCGAGTGATGGCACTTATGTTCGCCGTATCAAGCTCGCCGCCGGTAAATTGCCAAAGGCGCAGCAGGTGCTCTTCTACCAGTTCTGGGATACTGTCGGCACCGATAAGACCCCGCGCGTCCGTGAGTTGCCTTTCATGTTTCCCGATGTTCTGACAGCTGCCATCAGTGGTACCTATGAGCCGACCACTAAAATCGTAACGCTGCACGGCACACCCTATGACAAGATCAAAACTTTCAAATGGACCGTGGACATCTACAATTCTGCTGGCGAAAAAGTCTTTGTCTCGCCGCCAGTCGATGGTGCGGCGACAACTTACACTTTGCCGGCCGGCGTCCTCGATGTGGGTTCAACTTATACAGCGAAGATCGTGGCGACCACACCTGAACGTATACCGAGCTATCCAAGCTGGATCGTCCGCAGCCCGAGCTTCAACCTTTGACAATTCACTTACCATAACCAATTCTTTAGCTGTTAGAAATATGATAATGAAAAAGCGTCCGCGGCTCGAAAGGCTGCGGACGCTTTTTTTTGGAGGAATTCGCTACGCGGCTACTGAGCGGATGGCCCGGGTGTCCGCGAGTTACTGAAGTAGGAATTGAGTGAACGTCTCTCATCGAGAGGCATATCCTCGATCGGCCGCAGCTGGCGCGACTGGTGGCTGACATAGCTCTCACGAGCTTTGTCATAGACCGCTTTCAAAGGGCCGTTGAGCCATACTGGGGTCGACTTCCACATGAAGTCGGGAATAGCTGAATTCGCATCATCCTTGGACGCCGTAGTCCAACGTCCCGCCAGGATTTTCCCGTTGGGATCAAGATCGAGTTCGTACTCGTAGTT
>SEDW01000127.1 GCA_004193325.1 Pseudomonadota bacterium
GGCATCTTCGATCGCCTGATGTGTGGCAGCTTTCGCCATCATCGCGATGCGGCTCATCGATCGACGCAGTTTGCGATCGATGCTGGTCTCTTCAAAATCTCGGCATGGCGCTGCAACCCGGGTCTTCAGCCCGAGATTTTTATCTTCCCATGCGCTTTGATAGACCGCACCGCTCTCGCCTCGGCGAATCGCTGCAATCACATCCTTATATGTCATTCCCAAAGGACTGATCGTGCCCACCCCAGTAATGACAACACGCACCCGTTTCACGTGTAAAGTCCTCCATTGACCTGAAGAACTGTCCCGTTGATATAGGAGGCATCATCGGATGAGAGGAAGAGAACAGCCTTTGCCACTTCATCGGCCTTACCCACCCGGCCGACAGGAATCATCGGCAGGATCTGCTCGAGAGCAAGGTCCTGAGTCATATCCGTATCGATAATCCCGGGACTCACGGCATTGACAAGAACCCCTTTGCGCGCAACTTCGCGAGCAAGGGATTTGCTCGCGGCAATCAGAGCGCCTTTGGCTGCGGAATAATTGGTCTGCCCACGCTGTCCGGCCTCGCCGCTGATGCTAGCCATGACGATAATCCGGCCCCAGCGATTTTGAATCATGTTGGGCAGAAGAGCTTTATTGATATAAAAAAACGAATTGAGACTCGCCTGAATCACATCGTTCCATTGATCCTCTTCCAGAAAGAAGAAAGCCTGATCATGCGTGCTCGCCGCATTGTGAATGACGATATCGTAGCCTTCCTCTTCCCGGGAAAGCTCTTCCATGAGCGTCTGGATACTGACTTTATCGTTGAGGTTCATCGGTCTGGCCTTGAGGCCCTCAGGAGCTCCGAGTTCTTCAATGAGTAGCTCGGCTTTGGCCTTATTTTGATTGTAGGTAAAAGTCACGGCATGTTTTCCCGTCGCCATGAAAGCGCGCACCATGGCCGCTCCAATCCCACGACTTCCACCGCTGATAAATACCTTTCTGATAGTTTGACTCCTCACTTAGGCTTCCAGTAAAAAGGTCAATTCACCACGGCCAACAATTTCGCCCTCAAGAGTGACCTCACAGCGACTCTGTCCAAGCGGGGTCGATTCCATCTCAAACTCTATCGCAATGATCAATTCATCTCCGGGAACGATCTCCCGCGCCGATGGCATTTCAAACTGGCGAACACTGATGAGATAGCCATTCGAGGGAGCATCACCAGGACTGTGCCTCGCCATACGGTAGATGGCGGCTGAAGCCTGCGCTGAGAGTTCGATGAGCCAATGCGATTCAAAGCCGAGTCTACCAAAATAGGGACCCCCTTCTCGAATGATCGCTGAGACTTCGCCTCGAATCCTGTCCGTCTCAAACCAAAGGATGTTGTCGACGAGATGCATGGACCCACGGTGCGGGATAAGCTCCGCAACAGGACGCTTGAGTGAAAGGACCTGACTCGGCATCAGTAGATCTCCCATTCACTGCTAAACATGTCCCCATCCCGGTTTCTCAATCTTCGCTTCTCCTGTATCTGTCCGTCATCGAGCAGCCAGGCAATTCTTCGCTCCGAGCCTTCATCAAAATCATGCGCCTTTGGCTCTTGCCCCTGAAGGAAATCATGATGACTTTGATCAAACCTTGAAAGCTTGGCTATCGATCGCGCCGATTTCTCGCCGCCAAGCACAAGAATTTCGGCACGTGCCGACTCAGCAGATGCTGACATCAGCTCTTCGGCATGAATCACAATAGCCCCGTGATCAAAGCCGGAATCGATTCGCCTCGCTGCGAGCTGAAGAGCCATATCAGGCGATTCAAACGATCCGGAAATGGCAAAGCCCGCCTGATGCGTGGCAATTTGCATGCAGAAGTAGGCGATCGCCGCATTGAGCACGGAATGCTGAAAATCTTTGGGTGATACCGGCAATGACTGTTCGGCAATGCTTTCCGTTACGCGCAGCATCGGCGAAATCTCGCCGTAGGCGCTGCTCATATAGATAGGCGCTTCGGACGTTTTGCATGCCTGCAAAAGCTCTGGAAATTTTTCGTCGAGTTTGACGAGACCGAGCATAACGGCTTTTTGCAAAGGAGTCATGCGTCGCCAGAGAGGAATCGATTTGACTTTTGCTGGGAGTTCTTCGGCTAGATCTGCGTCTATGGCAGCCTCTAAGTAGACTTTCATAAGCCGCCCCTTTCGAGGACGAGGCTGACGTTTGCCCCACCAAAACCAAAAGAATTTTTCAGCGCAAAGATTTTTTCGTTAGGATTTCTCTCATGTAAATCTTCGAGCATGAGCGAACTCATAACGATCTCAAGAGCCCCACTTGCGCCGAGGCTGTGACCGGTGAAACGCTTCGAGGGAAAAACTTTGTCCAAGGACACACCGAGAGTTTCGATCGCCTGCATCTCACAGGCATCGTTGGCCTCGGTGCCGGTCCCGTGAGGATTGATAAGGCTGAGCTCGTTCGCATTCACCTTCGCCTTAGCCAGTGCTCTATGCATAGCCTGTCCCATCCATTCCCCATGTGGCGACGGTTGGGTCATATGATGCGCTTCGCTCAGCGCGGCGTGGCTCCCGATACGAGTATGACGAGAATCATCGGATTTTTGCAGGAGTAGAGCTACCGCGGATTCACTTAAATTGATTCCAGCCCGTGCCTTGGTAAAAGGCTCACAGTAATTAGGATCGAGCAGCTGCAGACAATCGAAGCCGTGCAAAGTCACTGGATTTAAAACATCGGCGCCGATAACAATCGCCGCGTCGATCCAATTCATCCGCAGCGCATCATCTGCCATCAGAAGAGCCTGAGCGGAGGCCGCGCAGGATGAGCTGAAGGTATAGACGGGACCTTGGATTTTAAATGCTCTCGCCAACTGTTTGGCGACAAAGGACTGCTGCATGGAGGGATGCAGCAAAGATTCGACACTGAGGCCACTATTCTTAGCCCGCGCGGCAAGTTGGAAAAATCCACTTACACCTGAAGTCGTGGTGCCGACGAAGAGTCCAATGCGATTGTTCGAAACGGTTCTGAGCTCGGCCGCTTCATCAAAGAGGATTTGCGTCACTCGCTGGCAGGCTTGGTAGAGAAGCTCATCGGATTCAAGCGCCGGATCGATCCCGAGGCGCTCCCAGGGAATTTCTCCCAAAGGACTGGAAATGCGGTCTGCGAAGCGATGACTGTAGCTGAGAGCTCTCGTTTGATTTCTGAGATTTGAACGCAGCTCCTCGGCACTGCATCCCATGTTGGATGCCAATGCAAAAGCGCTGATAGCAATGTTAGCCGTCTCTCTCAAACTCGTGACTCCGCCCGCTGTCAAATCATGGCGCCTACTGCTGCCGCTTCCGAATTTTTGGATGCAATCGCATGAGCGATGCTCTGCACGCTGTGCAAAACTTCGCGACCTTTGTCATCATTCTTGATCTTCAAACCATAACGTTTATCAAGTGCCACGACAAGCTCCAACACGTCGATCGAATCGAGGCCGAGACCGTCAGCAAAAAGCGAGGCATTGTCATCCAGAGATTCTGGAGTCCGATCAGGAAGGTTTGATACCTCAATCAGAAGCTTTTTCACTTCGAGGGTCAATCCATCTAACGACATGGCGAATCCTTGGAGTTTGGGTTTACTAGCGTCCAAATGCGTCACAGTGAGTAGCTCAGACAGCGTTCGAAGAACACTTTCTCGTTGCCGCTGGCCTCGACTCACATACAATTCATATGTCATATGCCGCGTGATATCAAGCATTTGCCACGCTCGAAGCGCCTTTCATCAGACCGGCTCGCTCTCTTGGAGGCGAATGAAATCGGCGAGGCTTCGAAGCGCTTTTTCCCGCTTGCTGACAAAGGGATTCATTTCATCCCAAACATAGCCGGCGAGCACCGAGCAAATCTGATTTTTGAAATGGTGCTCAAGGGTCGGCCCAAAGAAAATTGTCGGCAAAGTCCCGTCATACCAACTCTTCACAAAACTGCGGAAAACATCGACACCTTTCATCGTCGGCTTCATGTAGTCCTCTTCCCAGTCGACTGGAATGCCGCGGAGCTGATTGACGACAATATTGGCAGCTCTGGCACCAGACACGACGGCAAGCGTCACACCCGATGAGAACATCGGGTCGAGAAACTCTGTAACGTTGCCAGTGAGAACAAAACCATCCCCATAGAATTTCTCAGTCGTGACGGACCAACCTTCGAGTTTACGTGGAGAGAGAACAAAATCCTGATCCGCAAAACGCATGGCCACATTCTTCTCATGAGAAATGAGAGAGCGTAAAACTTGAGCGGGATCGCCCGTGAACTGACTAAAAAACGCTTGGTCGCCGACAAAGCCGACTGACGTATTGCCATTCGAAAAGGGAATCATCCAAACCCATACACCGGGCTGAACAGAAACGATGGTGATGCGATTGGGCTCAGAAAATTCGAGACGTTTCGCGTCGGTTAGATGCGCAAAAAAGGTTTGTCTGGAGGGTTGATCCGAGGGGCGATCGAGATTGAGGAGTTTGGGGATCACGCGTCCGTAGCCACTGGAGTCGATGATAAATCGGGCTTTGATTGTTTCTTTTTCGCCATCAGGCCTTAGGACTTCCGTCAGGGAATATTCGGGGAAGAATTGGATAGCCTCAACGCTGTGCCGAAAGTCTATGGGCACACCGCGGTTTTGTAACTCGTTGGCAAGGGTCTGATCAAACTCGGCGCGTGGCACCTGCCAGGTCCAGCTGAAGCCTTCTGCCGACTGATCAGCAAAATTGAAATCACAAACCTGGTTTCCCCGCACAAACTTCGCCCCGAACTTTTCCTGAAAACCTTTGGCCTTTACAGCGTCCAGGAGATCAGCCTCAGCGAGGGCTTCCATGCAGCGCGGCAAGAGACTCTCGCCGATGACAAAACGTGGGAAGGCCTCTTTTTCGACGATTCGTACTTTCAATCCATTCTTATGAAGAATCGAAGCGGAAACGCAGCCAGATGGACCAGCTCCAATAACAAGAACATCGACTTCAATCATATTGAACTCAGCGTGGTTGAAGGTACGCTGAGACTTTAGGATCTTTAATGAGAAATAAAAAGGGAAAGCTGGGCCGGATCAAAGGTCTTCAAATTTAAAGGCAGTTGGCATCCCCTGGTAAAAGAGCGCTTCCAAGACCGGACACTCGTCGGCCACTTCCGTTGCGCAGATCTTCGCCCGCTTATTGATTCTGGAGATGGTCACGTTCATCTCAGGGATCGGCAGGACAAAGGATGACGCGAAAGCACTGATCGGAAACTCGGCTCCTGCCCATACCTCTGGGAAATGACAACCGCCACAAATCGTCCCGCTCTGACCCGACGTGATGATGCTGGTGTAAGGCGCGTCCACTGCCAAATTCTCGGTCACAGGAAAATGGAGCTCTCCCTTGACTGAGCTGCCATTGGCAAGGCGATAGCTGACCTCGACTGCTTTGCCACCTTCGCCTTTGGGCACCACCGCTACGAAGAGTTGAGTTCCAAAGAGCAAAAAGATGCGCGGGAGATCGCTGCTGTACGCAGGCTGCCCGCTAAAGTTGTTGGAAGTGGCGTTCACTTTGAAAGGGCCCTTGAGAGCATCAATCAGACAAGCCACCGTCATAGGCTTTGGCAAAGCGTTGATCAGAGTCATCAACTCGTCGATTGTCCTAGGATCATTGTTTACGCCCTTGGGAGCTTTGCAGAGAATCCGGGCATTCGGCCCCGTGCTCATCGTCGGCTCGCTGTTCTCCACTTCAGGCGTCTCGATAGCAGCCGCTTTCACCGGCGCGGCAGCCGTGGAATTTTTCTGGTTGCAGGCGCTTGTTGCGATGGAGAAAAATCCTAGTCCCAGGCTCAAGATCCAGGTTTTAGGTCCATTTCTAGGGAATTTTATAATATTCAGAAAGCACCTCACAGACGACTCATCGGAGCAGTGCTTATTATTTCATGGGTGCTCTCTGCTGAACAGGAACTCTGTCCCTCGCTCCATTGATCCTGGCTGTGTTGAAACAAAAGTACGGACTCGCAGCATTGGTTCCGGCCGCTTCGCCATTGTGGACAAGCTAACAATCCAATTGAACTTTTTTCAAAGCTCGGCTCATCCGATTCGACTTCTCATCTTTCACCTTTACTTGCATTTGGAATTATGGAAGTACATGGCAGAGAGGAAGGATTAGTCTTTCCTCATAGTCAGCTTTCACATACAGTCTTTCGAAAATTCAGCGCTAAAATAGCGAAGAGAATTCACAATCCCGATCAAAACATTCAAATTTGAACTCCAAATTTGAGTCCTGGTCACGGAGCCTTCAGGGACACCTATGTTGCCGTTCTTTTCTGCAGCGTGCTATTTGGACATCATCCGTTCACAGCTGGAGTTAAACTCCTCAGTGAAGGGCTATAAGTCCCTTCTTGCTAAGGCGGCAGGCTTTCACACCTCCTATCTTTCTCACGTCCTCAGCGAACGCGCGCATATCAGTCCCGAACAAGCGATCGCAATCTGTGATTTCTGGGGCTTTAATGCTATCCACACGGATTTCTTTCTCGCTCTTCTCAACAAGGAAAGAGCAGGATCGGATCGTCTTCGTAAGAAATTTGAACTCGATCTCGAACGCATCCGTCTCGAGGCTGAAAATAGCCTGATCGTGATGTCACCCAAAGAAATTACCAAGATCGATCTTCGCCCGGACCAGGTGCTTTTCTACCTCTCCAACTGGTTTGCTGTGTCTGTGCACATGGCTCTGCGTATTCCCGAACTTCGTACGGTCAAAGCTTTATCGACACGTTTTTTGCTTACCGAAGCGCAGATCGAAGACACTCTTCAAAAACTTCTGGAGATGGATGTTGTCTCTGTGACTGAGAATGTGTGGACGTTTAAGAATTTTGCCGATGTCGGTGAAAGTCAGGGCGGCTATCCCAAGGTCATGCACAACACCATGCGTCAGCGGGCGAACGCGCTGCTTGAAAATAAAAAAACCGACGATGTTTTTTCTACCTGGGTCGTCGCCAGTTCTCAAAAAGAAATCGCTGAAATACGCGCTGCTTTTCAAGAGATCATCAAAAACCGCCTCAAAGGTTCTTTCGATTATCCGGAAGAGGAGCTGGTCTGCCTCTGTCTCGACTTCTTCGTCGTCTAATCTATCCCTATCAAGCAATCCTTACCGTCTTCTTTCAATTCCAATCCTTTGAAATCTGGCAGGCTCGTCAGCATTGCCCGGGCTGCAGCGGACCAAACCGCCAAGGAAAGACTTACCCCATGAAATGATTGCAGCTTAGCTTAATCATGGATTTTTTTATAATTATTAGAATCGAATTATCAAATCTTTTTCCAAAGATATTCAAATAGCAGCAGTATCTCAAGTCAGCTCCGGGAGTTCCGATAAAAATCCCAGAGGTGACACTATGCTCGTACTGCCGCTGGGGCTTGGAATGCGTTGGCCAAAGATGCCCGTAGTCACCCTTGCGATCGCAGCGATTCTCATCCTCGTTCAGCTCTTCGATCGTAGCTCGGATCGTAATCTCGAGCTTGTCAAAAAACTTGTGAGCAACTCCCAGTATCGAGCCGCGAAAGAGGCTCTGTACCTTGAATACTGCGCTCACAGCAGCGTCAAACCCAAAACCTGTTCCGGCGTGCTCCCTTACGTGGCTCCCGATTACGTGGCGCTGGAAAAGGCCGAGAAAAAACCCAAGATCAAAACAAAAAAGTCTTCGAAAAAAGAGGACAAAACTAAAAAATTCGATGTTCCGACTCTTGTCGAGCAAACAGCCCAGGTCAAATTCTTCAAAAAGTTTCAGAAAGAATTGGATGC
>SEDW01000924.1 GCA_004193325.1 Pseudomonadota bacterium
GACGAAAAACTAGTCCGCGCCCTCGGCTCTCGAGGCAAGGCGGACTGGTGTGAGATGCCGACGACGAACTAAGAAAGATTAAGACTCTTTCGTCTCGTATCGCTGGTGCAACTGATCGATCTTCGTCTTGGTTTCGTCCAGACGAAGACGCATCTGACGAATCAACTCATAGCCTCTTTCCACCTGGTTTACCATACGGTCGAGATCGAGGTCCGGACTTGTGATGGACTTGACGATGCCTTCCACTTCTTCGAGCATCTTCTGATAATTCGCTGACTCTTGCATATCGCTCATCTCCCATGTTCCAAATCAATTATTTATCGTTATGTGAAGGGTGCACGGCATTCACCGTGAGATCGATCAGACTATCGGTCAATCGCGCTTTGATCGCCTGACCGACTTTGAGCTGTTCGCCCTTTCTAATGAGGCCCTGCTCGTCGAAGAGCTGCGTCCAGCCTTCTTTCAGCCAAGGCTGAGGATCTTTCTGTTTGATCGCGGCCTCGGCTCGGGTGAGAGCCTGTTCCGCAGTCAAGAGACCTTTTTCGGCCCCACGTTTGAGGTCCTTCGCGAGGTCTTTCATCCGGCTCTCGATTCGCTCGACGTTGATCATCGATCGATTGAGCAGTGTTTCCCGCTGTTGATCGAGCCGGGACATTTCCCGCTGCAGACGAAGCTTGAGCCCCTGGTTAAGGTTGCTCTGCCCCTGACTGAGGCGGGCCTGTTCGCGCTGAACCCGAAGATCCAGCCCTTGCCGAAGACTCGTCTGCTGCTGACTCGCTCGGGCGATTTCTTTCTGAACCCTCAGATCAAGACTTTGTCTGAGACTCGTCTGCTGCTGATCAAGTCGGGCCGACCAATGCATGACCCGGCGTGACCAGTTCAATTCCAGACTCGCTTCGGCCTGATCCATCAAACGTCGTTGGTCGTTGATGTTGTTCAAGGCCTCGGCGCGCATCTTTTCCATCAATTGAGCGAGATAAGCATCGAAGAGTTTAACGCGATCGTTCAATGTCTTATCGAGACTCAGACTCAATTGATCGAGGCGCTCGCGAGTCTTTTGAAAGATCGAGATAATAAAGTCGGCTGCGGCTGTCGGAGTCTTCTCGCGCTGATAACAAATATCCTCAGCAACACAGACGTCCTCATGGTGACCAATCGCTGCGATGATGGGAATCCCAGCCTCCGCGATCGCGTAGGCAATCTCCGCGCTATCAAACCAACGAAGATCTGCAGCACTCCCGCCGCCACGAGTTATGACGATGAGATCGCAGCCTTTGCTTTGAAGAATCTTGAGACCATTCACCACATCTTTGAGAGTGGCTTCTCCCTGCATCTGGCAAGGTTGAAAGATCACTTCGCCGGGGAAACCATAGACCTGGAGTTGATCGATGAAGTCTGATTTCGCCCGCGAATCTTCGGCACTCAAAAGGCCGACCTTGAAAGGGAAAGGTGAGAGCGGCAATTGCCGGTTTTTCTCGATCAAACCCTTCTGGCGAAGTTCTTTAAGAAGTTTTTCGCGCTGCAGAGCCAGTGAGCCCTTGGTAAAGTTCGGGTCGATGCTTTGAATCTGAAGACTCAGCTGCCCACGATCTTTGAAGAGAGAGAGATCGGCCAGGACGCGCACGCGAAATCCATCCTGAAGAAC
>SEDW01000925.1 GCA_004193325.1 Pseudomonadota bacterium
CGCGGCGGTAAAGAGTCTTTGCAGAAACTCCTCGAGAGCCGGGCGATTGGAACGGTTTGTCTGGACAGTGGCGCAACGATCTCCGGTGTGCTTGCCGAATATCAGGCGGATGGAGAGCGCATAGATTTTGTGAAGTTCTCAGGCCCGGTTCAGCTTTGTTATGCTGGCAAGCAAATCGAAGGCCACGGTCTCGAGCGTCATGGCGAAGGGTTTTCGACTCCGATGGGTCGCCTCAAGGCAAAGCCTGAGCAGAAGATTTCGGCTATGGATGAGAGCACCCTTCGATCGCTTGGCATCGAGAACGGTAAGGCTGTGCATCTGCAGTTTACCTCAGGATTCGAAGTCAAGGGTCAGCTCGTTAAGACTTTCCGTCACGAGGGCAAACTCCTCCTCTTCACATTCAAAGACTGTCGCGTGACCAAAGGCGACAAGGTCTACTTCGACCCAAGCTGGGGCGAGTTTGATATGTTGGTCGGTGATGAAGTGCCTTCTGTCTACGGTGGGCCTGCCGATCGCGAGAGCTTTGGCGAGCATGAGATTTCCGATCCGGAAACGACACCTGCGCGTGAATCGCCTTATTCTCATTTTGAAGTTGAGAATTTCGAGCGCTATCAAAAACTTCGTGATCTCCGTTCGGCCTTTGGCAAGAAGCCCGGTGATCAGGAGAGCATCAAGTCGCTGGAGGCGATGGGCCATGAGGTTTATTCCAAGGCGAAGGACGAGTGGCTGCTAATGCTCGAGATCTATGAGCTTGGGCGTGAGCAGAAGGCTGAGGGCGCTTGGATGAAGCAGCTCAGAGACGAGCTGGATCTGAAGAAGGCCAGTGCGAAGAACGGGGATGTTTCGGAGCTGGTGGCTGAGGGGCTAAGGATTTTGCATTGATGTCTTTTTTAAATGGTCCCGCTCAGGAGATATTGTATGGCTTCGGTAGTGGGACATTCTACATTTGCAGCGATGGTGAGTTTCTGTGGCAATCGCGGCCGGCCGAGCTGGCTCTTTCTTAGACTTGCTATCTATTCCGCTCTAATCCCAGATCTCGATGTCCTCAGTTTTAAATTTGGAATTCCCTATGACAGCATCTTCGGTCACAGGGGATTTTCTCATTCGATTCTTTTCGCGATTATTATCGGGCTGACTTCAGCAGCAATATTCAAACGATTCGATAAAGAGAAGCGCCTCAGCTTTAAATGGGCGGCGTTGCTTTTCACAGTCTCCGCGGTCTCGCACACCCTACTCGATGCCATGACCAATGGTGGCCACGGGGTAGCATTCTTTTCACCGTTCTCCAACACTCGCTTCTTCCTCCCCTGGCGTCCAATTGAAGTCTCACCAATTGCTGCAGCCTTCTTCAGTGAGCGAGGATTGGAAGTCGTTAAAAACGAAGCATTGTGGATTGGTTTCCCTTGCCTTGTTCTCGTCCTAACTTTCTATTTGGTTTTCCAAAGAAAAAAGCCGATTTAGCCTTGAAGGTCAGAGAACGATCTTGCTGACATACATATTTGATGAAGTAGATGTTTAGTGCTTAAAGTGTTAGGCATTTCTCGACATTGTTAATTGTCGAATCAGCTCCTAGTGCTCGCTTCTGTAAGATAGACTACGACTTGATTTTTAAGGCGAAAGAGTAAAGATGAAACCAATTATAAG
>SEDW01000926.1 GCA_004193325.1 Pseudomonadota bacterium
AATGGATCCGCTATTCATAAACATTTTTTTCAGTCTCAACGTGCCGAAGCCGACGTCGCTCCAGGATGTTTCCTCGACCGATCATTGCTTCCACTGCGATCCGCGAGGATCTCAAAGATGACCTTCTCCACACTCGTCAGCTCATTCGCAAGCTCACTGGCAGGCGTCTCGATCTGATTCAGTAGAACCTTCGCCGCCGCTTTCCAATCCGCCGTCTGGACCGCGTAATTTAGAGCAGTGAAGGCTTTGTTCAACGCGGACTGCAAAGAACAGACATTCGTCGCGTCCACACGTTTATCGAGGAGAAGCAAAACGTGATCAAGCAGCTCCTGCATGAGACCGAAGTCTTCAAAGACAGAGGCCGACTCTGGAGGCAGCTTAAGGCCCTTGTGTTCCCAGAGCTGCACTGCGATAGGCTTCAGGTTACGGCCCACAACGCTACTCAGGTTTCTGAGAACATCGAGCGTCTGAATACAGATCTCGTGTGGGGAATCGACCTTGATACGAAGGTCTGACCCTTCCGAAAGATCAATCGCATCGACATGACATTCGCCATCGCTGGAGAATTCCACATCGCTACCATTGAGTTCTATCCGGGTAATGTGATGATCGGGACGCACGAGGTGCTTTTGCACCCACTGTACGGCTTCCGACAGGTCTCTTATAGGAACGGGGACGGGAACCCGTCGGCCGTTAAGTGTGATCCGCTTCAGCATTCCAATTCCTTGTCAGTAGAGTCGCGCCTGGACACTGGTACAGAAAGCTCAACCATTCGATGAGTTGGCTTTTTGCTCGAGTTCAGCCTTCGCCTGCTTGGCAAGAGCTGATGCACGCTTATCCTTAGGATCCGCATCGGTGATCTGCTTCATAAGGCGCGCTGTGACTTCGAAGCGGCCGGTTTTGAAGTAGAGTCCACCAAGGGTATAGATGAAGTTGTAGTCGTTCGGATTGAGTTTCAGATAACGCTCAATGGCACGAATCGCATCATCATAACTCGAGGTCTCATGCGCGATACGCACGATCGAGAAGATCGCAGCCGTATTCTCAGCATTGATAGCGAGAGCTTTGTTGATCCAGCGAGCCGCTTCCTTCTGCTCACCCATGCCTTGGAAGGCAAGACCGAGGCCGAAGTTAGCCATTTCATCGTCAGGCGCGAGGTTAACCGCTTTTTGAAGGTGAAGGACAGCAACGTCGTTCGAACCCTTCATAAGGCCAACTGTACCAAGGCCGATGTAGACCTTAGGCGAGTACGGATCGAGTTCGGCGCCGTGGTTATAGGCATCCTTCGCTCCATCAATATCACCCAACTTGGCAAAACAATCACCGATGAGACGATAAAGGTTTGCTCTATGGTGGACCGGAACCTGGTCCATCTTGAAGACGGATTCGATAAGGTCGACCGCTTCGAGGTATTGTTTGTTTTTGACCTTGGCTTCGATCTCGAGAACACGAATATCGAGACTCGAAAGGTTCTGGGTAACATCGGTCTTTGTGAAGTTGGTCAAGGCGATGAGGAGACTTTCACGGGCTTTTTCAGCCGTAAAACGAATCTTCACTTCATTGAGGTTCTTCGCGATGATGTCGTTCACCAGGTGCGGCATGCTGCGAATGCGTTGAACCGCTTTCGCGATGCTGACAGGCGACGCATAGGAGCGTAATAGACGACGTTTTCCTCAAGACCCATAGCCTTGATGATGTCGCGCATATCGGACGAGAATGAGCCGACGCCGCAGATCACGATCTTGAGTTTGGCGCGCAGCGAAGCTTCACGATTGATCAGAAGCTTACTGGCAGCGATAAGGTCCGATAGACCTTCTTCCCATTCGATTTGACCCAAATAAGCGATGATGAGGTCGCTTTCCGAAAGACCCAGAGCTGCGCGAGCTTTGGCGCGGCCAGCCGGAGTGCGATCGCCACGTTCTTCAATCCAAGGGGTAAAGGACTGAATGCGGTTCGAAGCCACACCTTCGAGTTCAAGAGCGATGCGAGCCGAGTTGGATTGCACGAGAAAGCAATCGGCTGCATTCGAGACTTCAGTGCGAATCGTGCGCATCTGATCAACGTCGTGCGCTGGAAAAGCGACGAGGTTATCAACCCACACGAGGAGTTTGAATTGGAAGCGCCACTTCGCTTTTAGAACCTGGTAGGCATAGAGGCCTAAACGTTCTTTAACGATGACGAGGCTGAACTGCTCGAGCACTTTCTCGAGGCCTGGCAAGAACGTTGGGTTCTCGTCGTGATCGCGTAGCGCGATACAGGTCAGCTGGTTGAAATAACTCGTTTGCGCGAGATATCCGCAGAT
>SEDW01000927.1 GCA_004193325.1 Pseudomonadota bacterium
TCTTGACCGAGTTCGATCGTCGGAGGGGTTGTGTCCCAGGTGAAATTGATTTCGTCGTAAGCTGTCACACCACTCGCTGTCGTGATGGTGAGGCGGAGGACATAAGTTCCGTCCTGACTTGCACTGACACGGGTGTCCTCCTGAGCGGCAGAACTGAAGCTGATGTTGCCTGGACCTGAAATCTTCGCCCAGCTGAAAGTCCTGGCATCGATGGAGGCGGCGTCGATGAAGATTTCTTTATTGGTGAAAATATCCTGACCCAAAGCTACGGTCGGTACCGTCGTTTCCCAGATGAAAGTCATGTCAGCCGAACAGCTGTTGCCGACCTTGTCCGCTGCGCTGAGGCGTACGACATAGGTTCCGTCGATGTCTGCTGCGATGGAGGTAACACTGGCTTTATCAGCGCTAAAACTGAGGCTGCCTGGTCCCGAAATTTGTGACCATTGAATGACGCTTGCATCGCTGGCAACGCGGCCATCGATCACAATCGATTTGAAAGTTTTGATTTCAGATGCGAGAACCGGGCAGGGTGCCACCGTATCCCAGAGGAGTTGGACGTCATCGAAGGCTTGAGTTCCATCAGAGCCGGTAACGGTCAGACGGAGCCAGTAAAAGCCGTCGCGATCGGCGACAACTGCCGTATCTTCGGTTTCAGGGCTTTGAAATACAATGTTTCCAGGACCAGCCAGCTGTTCCCATTGCCATGCCACAGCGTTGCTCGATTGCGCATCGATAAAGATCTCCGCGTTGGCCATTCGCATATTCCCGACGTCGACCTTAGGCGGTAGATCGATCTGGGTTGCAGCTGTAGCCGCATCACCGGATCCAGAATAAGCGGAAGCGCTCGATTGAGTCTTACTCTTCTTCTTGCCGTGACAAGACACTGAGAGGGCCATTGCGGGGATCATAATCCCAAAGAGCGCAAGCTTCGCTCCCCTCAATAGAGAGTGGGCCTTCTTGCTTGAAGAGACCTTGCCATCCTGGGCACGCTGGACTTTCATGTCCGACTCTAACTGTTTCATCTGGTTTCCTCTAAACTTTGCCAAAGCAGAAGCAACCCTCACATCGGCTCGAGTATGACAAAGCGATAATTAATCTTTTTTGAGGCGTAATATTGAGGACTTGGCGAAGTAGTTTTCTCCCAAAGGCGATTCTCCCCCTTCGGTCAGGATTTGATTTCCCGCTTTGAGATGAGCGCTTGAACATTGAAATTATTTTGGGAATTCGACCTTGGGTGGAAAAAGATCCGGACTAAATCTTCAGGGAGAGGCGTATCAGATTCGTTTTGAATAGATTGGGCCGCCCTTAGAAGACGGCCCTCAATCAAACGGCCAGGAAATTGAAGTCGAGAGCAAGCCTTAGACTCTGTTCTTTGGTAAAGATTGGTACCGGAGCGTAGTCCTTCTTCGGATTGAGAGCTACAAGGACGAGCTGCAGGGCCGTGGTGGATTCCTTCGCAAGCAACTTTCGAAAGCTTCGGCTCAGATCGATCGCGCTGCTCGTGTCGCTCGATTCGCCACCGTGTCCCGGATGTCCGAAAAAGGAATGGCTCCCGACATACTCAGGGAGATCAACAACTGACTTTTCAAAAAACTCAGCTTTCAGCGGCAAATTCTTACCGGCCATCAGAAAGAAGCGAAG
>SEDW01000928.1 GCA_004193325.1 Pseudomonadota bacterium
TTGCCATCATAGTTCGTCAGCTTCTCAAAACGCAGTGCATCCTCAGCTGTAGGAGCTTCGCCAAACTGCGAGCGACTGAGAAAAAAATAAACAGCGAGACCAAGGATGAAGAAGAGACCGATGAGCGCGAGGGATATTTTCATTTTTGATTTTATCCTAAACGATAGATGAACATCATAGCCCTGAAAGCCCCGCTTCTGAAGGACATTCGGCACAATTCAGCCCTTTTGACTGTGACTCGTGGTCCAGCGTAGAAATCAGCTCTTAAGGAATAGGACTCTTTCGTCTATCATCTCTCCACAGATCAAATGTTGGGGAAGGAAGTGGGATGACGACTCAGACTGGGACCAAGGGACGTGGAGGCGCAGCCTTCGTAGCGGCCGGGATTATGCTTTCCCGCTTTGCGGGTCTGATTCGTGAACGGGCTTTTGCGCATTACTTTGGTAACAGCGCCGCTGCTGACGTCTTTCGCGCGGCTCTGCGAATTCCCAATCTTTTGCAGAATCTCTTTGGCGAAGGGGCGCTCTCCGCCTCCTTTATTCCCGTCTATGCAGGGCTCGGCGAGAAAGATCCGAAAGAGGCGGCGCGCGTTGCCGGCATTATCCTCTCCCTCCTCTCCCTGCTCATGACCATACTCGTGCTCATCGGTCTGCTTGCAACGCCTTTTCTGATCGAACTCATTGCACCGGGATTTGATGGCGAAAAACGCGAAGCGGCTATCCGTCTCGTGCGCATTCTTTTTCCGGGAATCGGTCTGCTCGTCATCTCCGCTTTTTGCCTTGGTGTCTTGAACAGCCATCGACGTTTCTTCGTCTCTTATGCAGCCCCCGTGCTTTGGAACGGTGCGATGATCGGAACGCTCATCTTCTTTCAAGATGCCGATGCTTATAAATTTGCCGAGCATCTCGCTTGGGGCGCGGTGGTCGGCAGCTTTTTGCAGGTGGCAATACAAATCCCGCCGATGCTTCGCTACATGAAGGATATGCGGCCCGGCCTCAACCTGAGTTCGCCTCCGGTTCGCACCATTCTCACCCGCTTTTTCCCAAACATGGTCTCGCGAGGCGTGATTCAGATCAGTGCGTATATCGAGGCGATGATCGCGAGCTATCTCCCGACCGGCGCTCTCGCAGCGATCGGTTATGCGCAGCTGCTCTACACCCTGCCGACGAGCCTTTTCGGAACAGCGATTGCCGCGAGCAATCTCATCGATATGGCCAAGGCCGAAAACGATGAAGCCGTCGCTGCCAAACTCCAACTGGGTATGCGGCAGATCGCATTTTTTATCATTCCCTCAGCGATTGCCTTTGCCTTGATGGGCAATGTCCTTGCGGCGATCCTTTTTAAAACCGGGAAATTTCAGGACGAAGAGACGATCTACGTCTGGATTCTCCTCGCCGCCTCGGCTGTTGGACTCCTCGCCTCGACGCAAGGTCGTCTCCTCGCCACCGCATTCTACGCGATGAAGAATACGACCACGCCCCTTCGCTGTTCCATCTACCGGGTCGTGGCGAGTACCATCGGGGCTCTCGTCTTCGCGATTTATCTGCCGAGACTTTATCCCGTCTCGAGTCCTGTGGCGACGGCCGGTATTCCGCTCGCGTCGAGCTTTGCGGCTCTACTCGAATTTTTTCTTCTGCGCCG
>SEDW01000128.1 GCA_004193325.1 Pseudomonadota bacterium
GAAGATGCCTATCAGGTGCGAAACATGGCTGAGATTCAGGAAGCGCTGTCTTCGAGCACGAAGATTATGAGCCTCCTCCTCTCGGCGATCGCTTCGATTTCGCTCGTCGTGGGCGGCATTGGGATTATGAATATCATGCTGGTCTCCGTTACGGAGCGGACAAGGGAAATTGGACTTCGTAAAGCGGTGGGTGCTACTCGTGGTGATATCCTGATTCAGTTCCTCGTCGAATCGATCGTCGTGTCGATGCTCGGCGGTATCTGCGGCCTGGCCTTGGCTTGGCTCGTCACGATGGGCCTCACCTACTATGCAAACTGGCCCGCGCAGATCTCGCTCGCATCGGTCGTGCTCTCCATCGCGTTCTCAAGCGGTGTGGGTATGATCTTCGGGATCTATCCGGCGCGGAAAGCTTCGCTTCTGCATCCGATAGAGGCTTTGCGATACGATTAATCTTTCTCTACAAAATATAAAGGAGCGACCCCATCGGTCGCTCCTTTTCTTTTATTATTTCGTAGGGATTAAGCGAGGAGCCTATCGATGATTCCACCAAATTCGGGCGGGCTGTTATCCTCACCGAAGTCGTTCATCAGCCCATTCCCAGCCTTGTTTTTGAGACCCCAGGCGGTACCGATCGTATTGAGGAGTTTGGAGTTCATCGTTTCACCGAGTTTAACGAACTGACCCTGCTTAAGCTTGCCACCCAAACTGCCCGCCAGGACGATTGGAATATCTTTTAAACTATGAGTCCTACCGTCGCCGACCTCCGAGCCCATCATGATTACACCCTGGTCGAGAAGAGTCCCGGTCCCGATTTTGATCTTGTTCAAGGCCTGCGCGAGGTAGAGGAATAATTCGTTGTGCAAGCGATCGTAGTCGACCTGCTTGGCAGTGAGATCAGCGATACCCGCACATTTATGAGTATTCTCATGCTGAGAGACCATACCACTCGTGTATGTGATCTGGTTGATGATGTCACCGATTTGAATATTGGCCGAACGGCGACCAGCCGCCGAGATCGCGAGCACAGTCACATCCATATGCAGTTTGATAATGTCCTGCATCGAGCTGTTATTGTCGTTTGCCTTATTCGCGCTGCCTTTGGCTTCGAGATTCTTCAGTTGCTCAGGAGTGATTGTCGCCATCTTGAGTTCAGTCTCACGCACGAGCGCAAAGTGTGCTTCAAGCTTCTGCTTGTCTTCGCTGCCAAGCATGCTACTGGCCATCAACTGCTTCAATTCCTCATGCACATAGTCGATCGCACTCGATTTGAGAAGGGCCTTCGGATCATCACTACCCGTATTGTCCATCGCAAACATACTGCGGTAGGCTGCGAAAGGTTTTGCGTAAGTAGCACCTTGCAGCAGACCTTTTTCCTGAAAGCTCGTCATACAGCGATCGTCATGAGTGCCGTGCGCATAGAGTGCAAGCACCGGATGTTTATACTCGCGGGCGATTCTGTTATCCAGAGATTCGGATTTGGCCTGCAGATTGTTTTGCCCATCACCCGTTCGAATAACAGCGCCGCCGGTAAAGAGCTGCGACATTCCCGTAGCATGGTGACAGGAGTTACCGTTGGTATCTCGGTAGCGGATCCCGCGGACGAGGAGGATCTGGTTCGCAATTGCGGCGAGTGGCGACAGACTTTTGCCATTGACGAGAGCGGTATTAAAAGCGCCTTCAGCCGACGGCCAATAGTTTTCCATAATCACGCCCGAAGGCTGACGAATGAAAACCCCAAACTTGTGATCAGCGGCCTGAGCCTGAGCTTCCGTAAAGTAAAGACTCTCGAGGAATGGGAGACCGATCGTCACTCCAAAGGCGCCCTTGAGGAAATTTCTACGCTTTAGATTAACCACCATTACTGACCTCCATTGCCGCGAATTTTAATGCGAGAATCCGAGAGAATGTCTGTGAAGAGTTCGCGGGTCGAAAGGCTTTCCGACGATTTCTTCGCTATGTTTTGAATCAGGGTTAGATCTTCCTTGTCTACCTCGCGGGCGTAGAGCATGCCTACCGCCTTGCGAATCGTACATTCGTGGAGGTCTCTGCTAGCGGAGATCTGTTTGACGAATTCCTGAGGCCCGTCGTAAGCGACGAGACCACGGCGCAGCCTTAGATTCGCCGCTGCATTGATTGGCTGATTGTTATCTTTGGTTCGGTAATTACCAGCTGCATCGTAGTTCTCAAATGCATATCCTGAAGGATTGATAAAATCCCCGTGACACATGGCTCCACACGTTCCCGGACCCGAGATCTCGTTGACGATATCGCGAGCTGTTTTCGTTCCAGTTGGAGCGGCGAGCTCGGGCAAAATCGTTGGAACATCGGAGGTGATATCCGCACAAAGGAGCTTATCCGACACGAGCACACCTCGGCGGATCGCATTGGATTCTTTCTCGAGAGAACGACGGGCAAGAAAGCCTAACTGCGTGAGGATACCGATGCGTTCCTTCGAATTGAGGTTGGTCTTTACAAATTCGCTGCCTGCCGGCGCCGCTACCTTATAGAAAGGAGCGGTATCCGCATTTACGAACGCATAAGGCGCGCTCAGGAGTTCGTTGATCCCGCCGTTTTCCTTGACCACCACTTCATTGATAAAGAGATCGGCTTCTGTCACGAGGCTTTTGCCCATAGTCGAAGGCCACTTAGGAGCAATCTCCGCGTCTTTCTTGATGACGTCAGCATAGGTCTCAGTGCCGAATATTTTCGAGTAGAAATGAGTGAGGACGTAATCTGCCTTGGGATCTTTCATCAGGCGCGCAGCTTGGGTCTTGAGACCCTCTTCCGTGAGAATGGCTCCGCTCGCTGCGGCTTTGAAAAGAGCGTCATCGGGAATCGAGTTCCAGGCTGCATAAGACAAACGCGCTGCGACTTCATAAGCCGTCAGCGTCGCAAGATCCGTTTTCTTGTCACCGATTTCGATGCGGTAGAGAAACTGTGGCGATTGCAAAATCAAATAAACGACGGTCTGGAGACCGGCCTTTTGAGCATCTGTTTTGCCTGTAAGTTCCGGCCCCTTTTTGTACATAGCAATGAGGCGATCCAGTTCACCGGTCGTAGGTGGGCGGCGATAGGCTCGGGTTAAGAGAGGGGTTAGGATTGCTTTAATTTTGGCATCGCCCGTAAGCGCAGCCGCCGCAGTCGGAATCAGTTTCGTTTGCAGGGCCACTTCATTGCCGATGCGATCGGACATATCTTCGGCAGCTTTAATATAGCTCTGCCAGAGACCGTCCGAGACGACGAGCGAGTTGCCATCGTTGGCAAAGAACGTATTCTGAGGATCCCCAGGAAAGAGAGAAGAGAGATTAGGATTTTTATCGAGGAGAAGGATATCCCGGACTGAATTCTCCCACTGGAGCTGAGTCAATCGTGGGAAGGCTGTCGCGAGAGCGAGGCTATTGGGTTTTAGGACTTCGACGTCTTCCCAAGCTTCGGGCTCACCCGTGACAACTGTAGAATCCTCAGTCTTGACGACCGGATTCTTCCCGCCTTTTTTGGTCGTAGACATGCTCGGCGGCTTGCTACAGCCAATCGTCGCTATCATTCCGGCAAGGATCAAGCTTGTAATTGCTCGCATAGTCTAACCTTCTTCTACCCAAGAAATCATTGATTCGAGTTATGCACTATTTCGGATCTTGTGAAGAAAAACTTAAGCTGTTTCTATTGCCTTGTATTTATTGAAAAATATCATCGATTTTGCGCCATTCGCGAATGAAGTATTAAGACCAACTTAACACGCGGCCTATCATCAGCAACAAATGGAAAAAGCTGAGGACTTTCATCCTCAGCTCCATTCGATTATTCATTCTTCAGGCTTAAAGGCAATTCTTGAAGGAATCCACCCCTGACCAAAGTTTAGACGTAAGCGGACTCACCACCAGAGGCGATGATAATCTTGCCTTCGGCTTCCAGCTTACGGGCGATCTGAACGATCTCGTACTGGATGGATTCCACGTCCGAAAGCTTCACAGCCGACATCGCTTCCATATCTTCACGAAGCATTTTTGCAGCACGTTCGGACATGTTCTTGAAGACCAATTCCGCAACCGCTTCTGATGCCGTCTTGAGGGCGATCATCCACTGCTCAGACTTCACGCTCTTAATAATCTCCTGAATACCTTTGTCATCGATCTTCGCCAAGTCGTCGAAGACGAACATCAGCTGACGGATCTGCTCAGCAAGCTCGGGATCGCGTTCCTCGAGGTTGTCGAGAATCTGCTCTTCTGTAGCTTTGTCGATAAGGTTGAGCATTTCGGCGATGGGCTCGACGCCACCGATCTTCTGGCTCGAGATGGAACCCAATGCCTGAATTTCATTTCTCAAGACATCGTCGACTTCATCGATGATCTCAGGAGCAACGGCATCAAGATTCGCAATACGAAGGATGATCTCTGTATGAAGAGCTTCGGGCAGAAGCTTCATGACTTCACCGCATTTGCCTGGATCAAGGTGAGCGAGGATCAAGGCGATAGTCTGCGGATGTTCGTTACGAATAAAGTTGGTCAATGTTCTTGGATCGATCAGCTCAAGGGCGTCGAGGTTCGCGCTGGAACCGAGCGAGAGCTGTTCAATAAGGTCATCTGCTTCACCGCTTTTAAAGGCGCTGCCAATGACTTTCATGGTGAAATCGTTGCCACCATAGAAGAACTTTTTGTTCTGCTGAAGGATGCCGTAGAACTCCATCATCACTTCATCGATGATTTCCTGCTCCAAGCGGCCCAAGCGGCTCATGGCAGTACCAATTCGTTTGATTTCGAATTCGGTCATGTTTTTAAAAATCTCTGCCGAGATTTCCTCACCGAAGGAAAGCAAAAGAATCGCTGCTTTTTGCGCACCGGAATACTTGTTAGTCGCCATAGGCGCCAGCTCCTTGAAGATCTTTGTATGTTCTTATTCTATGATTCAGGCTGTCAAAAAGTAAGGCCCGTCACAGCTTTGGCGCGAAAACAAAGCCTTAGTGCGCCCAAGTTTCAGCGCTAAGCATAGACATTTCGCAGCGTTCGATATGCTTCTGTGACTCACAAAAACCCACTGCAAAAATTTCCCAGAGCGCCAATTGCCGGTCACTTTTCCATTTTTGAGGATGGAAACGAGGGTTTCGACTAGGCAAATTATGTTTACCCTGGAGGTCAGTGGGCGTATGCTTTTGATTCATGGAGGATAGAGCAATGGACGACACTCTGCAGGCTAGCATCCTGACGATTGGCACTGAGGTGAGCAATGGTCAGATTATTAATGGCAATAGCGCCTGGGTCGCGAACGAGTTGACCAATCTCCGCCTGAATCCCTCGTGGCATATGACGGTCGCCGACCTTAAAGACGATATGCTTTCCGCTTTGAGTTTCCTCGAAAAGAAAACCCGCATCATCGTCGTGACAGGAGGCCTCGGGCCTACATCAGACGACTTCACTCGAAATATTATTAGCGAATGGGCCGGCGAGCCTCTCATGTTTGATGAGGCTTCCTGGCAGCACATCCTCGATCGATTCGTGAGCCTTGGCGTGACTCAGGTGCCCGAGAGCAATCGCCAGCAGTGCTACTTTCCAAAAGGCGCACGCATTCTCGTCAACCGCAAGGGCACCGCCCACGGCTTTCGTCTGGAAAAGGGTAACACCCTCTGCTTCGTGCTCCCCGGGCCTCCCGAGGAGATCAAAGTCATTTGGGGCGATCACATCGCTCCCGAACTCAGCGGCCTCGGCGCCAAGACCGATGCCCTCGAACTTTTGCGTTGGCAATGCCTTGGTCTCAGTGAATCGAAACTCGGCGAAATGGTCGAGGAGATCATCAAGGGCACAAGTCTCGTTGCTGGCTATCGCCCACACCTCCCTTATGTCGAAGTAAAGATCTGGTGCAAAAAGAGCGACCGGGCGAAAGAACAAAACACGATCAATAAGATCGACGCCGCAGTCAGTCCCTGGCTGATGGGGAAAGACGATGAGAACCTGCTCGACAAGTTTATGCCGCTCCTCGAAGGCTACGACGAGGTCGTCATTGATGATCAGGCTTCCTTTGGAGCCATCGCCAATCGCATTGGTCAGAGATGGTCGCCAGATTCCAAAATCAAACTCACAGTCGTCGATCATTTTTCGACCGAAAAAAAGCCTCAGGACCGCACGGGTCACAATCGGCTTGAGCTCAGTATCGGTCCGTTGAACGAAGCCGGGAGTTTTGATATCTGGTTCAAATCCCCCGATCTGCAAAAGCTCCAGACTCTCACGCTCCCCTTCAAAAGGAACGCGATGCGTCTCGATCGGGAGCGGCTCTATGTCTGTGAACTCTCGCTGGCTGCACTCAGCCGACTGGCTAATCGAGGAAACTTGATCGCATGAATTATCCACCTTTATGGTTGAGAATATTACTCTGGCCTCTCTCCTGGATATACTCTGGGGTCACGCGTGTACGAAGAAATTGGTACGAGCGAGGGTTTCTCTCCTCTTTTCCTTTGCCAGGAATCGTTATCTCGATCGGCAACATTGAGGCCGGCGGCACAGGCAAAAGCCCCATGACTCTCGAACTCTGCCGCACGCTCCTTGCCGAAGGCGCGAGGCCAGTGATTCTCACGCGAGGCTATAAATCAGGACTTTCAGCTAAAGAATCCGCGGTGCTTCTCGGAGAAAAAGTTCTTCTTCAGGCCGAGAACACTTTGAGTTTTGTCGCCGATGAAGCCCGCATGCAGGCAGCCGCTCTCGAAACGATTCCCATCGTCCTCGGTAGCGATCGCCACAACGCGGCAAAGCGTTATCTCAAACATTTCCCCGAGCCGACGCATTGGATTCTCGACGATGGCTTTCAGCACCAAAGAATTCGCCGCGATCTCGATGTTGTCTTGCTCGATGCCAAACGACCCTTCGATAACGGCCACTGCCTGCCCGCAGGCCTCTTACGCGAAGGCAAGAGAAGCCTCAAAAAAGCCGACTGGATCATCTTCACCCGCGCCGATGGCCAAGATCCAAAAGCGGAGCTGATCGCCGAACTTAACGAACTCAAAGTTCCCTACTCAGCGGTGAATTTCATCAGTGGCGAACCTCATCCCATCAAGGACGGCCAACCCCATTGGTCAGAGATTGGCGCCTGGACTCTCGCTCTCGGTGTCGCCAAACCCGATCGGGTGGAATCCGGCATCAGCCGTTTTAATCTAAAAGTCAAACACCGGGTGACGTTTGCCGATCATGAAACCTTCGACAAAAAATCTCTCGCGCTCTGCCTCGAAACATCAGACGCTCTCCTCACCACGGAAAAAGACTACTGGCGCGAGAAAGCCTACTTCGATCGCCTCGACAAACCGGTCTATCTCATCCCCTTATCGATCTCCTGGCAAAAGGGGGCTTCTTTCCCTCAAATTCTCGAAGTCTTAACACAAAATTTACCTAAAATATCTCCTGACATTTCAAAGACCTAGCAGAAATATGCAGCGCCCTATGACCAGTCCGAAGGGCACTGGTCTATAGCCTTTGCTTTTCAAAAGGATCTCGCTTATAAATCAGGCGAATCCATCCTAAGAAAGGTACACCGTGCAGCATATTCTGGTGATTGAAGACGATCCCGATATCCGCGAACTCATCGGTTACAATCTTAAACGCGAAGGTTTCGACGTTACCCTTTGCAACAACGGTCAAGACGGGCTCGATGTAGCTCTCTCCCGCGACGTTGATCTCATCATCCTCGATCTCATGATGCCCAAATTAAACGGCATTGAAGTCTGTAAGCGTGTTCGGGAAGTTCCCGAAAAACGCGGCACTCCAATCAT
>SEDW01000929.1 GCA_004193325.1 Pseudomonadota bacterium
TGGGGCGCGGCCCACCAGGAATACATCTCAGACGCACTCATTCAGCGCGGCTACACTCTCGTCAAAGAGAAAGAACTGAAAGCATTTTCATACTTCGGCCAGGATCAATGACTTGCAACATGGCAGTTTCGGCTGCCACCGATTCCCACATCGACCCTTCCTCAATATGTAACTCCACGTGTTACAAAAAACTCCTGGCCCATCCATACCCATCATTCACACCCCGTTAAACAAAGCCCTCAACGCCCACCATCCTACTTTTGCCCTAAGAGCCTTTAACAACAACCTCTCTGACCTATGCCCTGGGCACAGTCCTCACCCACAGCTTCACAGTCGCAAACCGCCGTTACATTCTCTTACCAATATTCATTTGCGCAAATTCCAATATATTCCGAGATTGGAATAATCGAGCTGCTGATAAGCATATTGATTCGCAGATCGAACCGGTGCATCACAGAACAAACAGCATTATCAAAGCAGAAGAATTACACCACGGAGAGTTCATGAAAAGAATCGCACTCACGGCCCTAATGTCCCTGTTGGGAGGCTGCAGCGCCACCCAAGCAGCGGATAGCAAAGACGCAGCGAACACTGCGGCTGAAAACACTGCAACCAGCACAGCTACCACATCAAACAACGCCACATCCATCACAACCGATGCCGCCACCGCTTGCAACCTACTCGGCACTCAACAGAGCCGCGTGGCCTGCGCAGCCAATGCCCTCCTCGCCACCTTATCGTCGACCCAGCTCGCTACAGCCAACCTAAAAATCTCTGACTACACCAACCGCTCAAAGTGGAACAATCTTCCCGTTCAAATGAAACCACGAGCCGGCATTCGCCTCGACGCCCTCAGCACAGCGAGCAAGGCAGCCGTTGCTGACCTCATGACGATCGCACTGAGCGCCGAAGGCCATTCTGTGATGAACGGCATTCTGAAAGCGGACGACTACCTCGGCACAATGCAAGGCGGCTACGGCTCGAGCCTCTATTCGCTGGCAATCTTCGGCACTCCTTCGGAAACGGGTGATTTTGAAGTCATGTTCGGTGGCCATCACATGGCCTACAATCTCAACTTCGTTGGCGGCGAATTTTATCCAGTTCCGCAACACCTTGGATCTGAGCCTAAAGAAGCGTTCACCTTTCAAGGCGAGACCTATTCTCCGCTCACAGACCTCGGCGATTCAACCTTCGCGGTCTACGCAGCTCTTGATGCAACACAACGCACGACAGCTTATCTTTCCGGTCAAACATTTAGCGATGTCGTCGTCAACCCCGACCTCGATTATGGCAAAGGCGCTGGACGCGGATCGAAAGCAGCTTACCCTACCGGCGCCAACCGTCGCGGAATCGCCTTTGGATCGAACTCACCGTTCAGGGTGGAATCGTGATTCGCGGCAAGACTCACTATCACACCATCTTCCACGACAAAACTTTTGATTACGGCGGACAATTCTAAATGAAAAATCTAACGCTGGTCTCGCTTCGATCCTTTGCGATCTCATTGATTTACTTGCTCACGAGCTTGAGTGGGACGATCGCTTTGGCCCACGATGTGAAGGGCACGGTAATCTATGTCGATCTCTGGCGAGACCACGTTAGCTTTCAGTTTGAAATGCCGGTTGACGAACTCAGTCTCGCCTTCGGCAAAGAAACAGAGCCAGGGATTACCCCACTGCCTGCATCTACCGCAGAAATCGCGACCTACGTTCTGAACCACAGCAAGGTTCAGACTCCCGATGGAAAAGCTTTTACTCTCACCGCCAATGTCGGTGAGAGCATTCTCCATGATTCCCGCAACTGGCAGCAGATTATCGTCAATGCCACAGCACCCGAAGGTGCAAGTCCTCGCGAATACACACTCACAACCGACGTGATCAATCATCAGGTGGTGTCTCACCACATCTTTATTTTTCTCCGCAGTGATTTCGAAACCGGACAAATCGCAGAGCCCGTGTATCTCGACACTCTCCACTATCAGATGCATGAGTCGCATTTCAAACGCGCCCCAGGCAGTCTTCAACTTGGACTGTGGTCGATCTTTCGCCTCGGCATGTCGCACATCGCCGATGGCACCGATCACCTGCTTTTTCTCTTTACCCTCTTACTCCCGGCTGGCCTTATGATATCGGCGAGAAGGCGTTGGGGCGAGCGAGGCAGCGCTCGACAGACCACGATTGAAATCGCCAAAATCGTCACAGCATTCACTCTTGGGCATTCCATTACACTCCTCGCAGGAACACTCGGCATCGCAACGTTACCAACTCAGTTTGTGGAATCGATGATCGCCGCGTCGGTGCTCATTTCCGCAGCTCACGCTGTCTATCCGATTTTTCCCGGCAAGGAAGCACTCATTGCACTCATGTTCGGTTTGATCCACGGTCTCGGTTTTGCGAGCGCCATGCACGGAATTGGTGTCGATGGCGGAACACTCATTCTCACCGTCCTTGGGTTCAACCTCGGCGTTGAAGTCATGCAAGCGTTTCTTGTGCTGATCACTCTACCTTGGATTTACCTTCTTAACGGAAGTCGCCTTGGACCCTACCTTCGAGCACTCGGGGGAAGCCTGGCTTTTATAATCGCCGCTGCTTGGCTCGCCGAGCGTTCTCTCGGCATTGAAACCTCAATCCTCGGGTACGTCGACCTCGTGGCGAAGCAAGGCCTGTG
>SEDW01000930.1 GCA_004193325.1 Pseudomonadota bacterium
GATGGCAAGACCAAACCGAAGATTCCCACAGTGGTTCCAACTGTGAAGCAGTCGATATTCTCCAAACAGCCGCCAAAGCCAGTGGCAAAGGCCGATCCGACTCCTGCGAAGCCGACTCCTACGGCTCCGGCGACTGGCACTCCTGTATCACTTGCTCCTGAGAAACCGGTCGACGATAAAGTGCCTGAGACGAAGAAGCCCAATTCCAACGATCCAGGTCTTCTAAAGCTCGCAGCCCTTCCTGCAGCTGAAGTCTACCTCGACGGCAAGATGCAGGGCACCACGAATGAGAAGAAATTCGGCGCGAGCGGTATTCGTCTCGATCCGGGTACCTACATGTTGCGATTGAAACGCAAAGGCTACAAACTCGAAGAGCAGGCGATCCAGATTAAGCCCGGCGAAATGCGACAGATCAACGTCACTCTCACCAAGCTCGCTGAGCTGGTCGAACTTTCTATTCAAACAAATAAAATTCCGTCGAATGTCATAATTGAAGAAACGAAGAGCGGTGGTCGTCGCCGTGAATTACCTATGACCAAACACACGATCCAGGTCAACCTCAAGCCAGGCAGCTATAAGGTGATTGTGAGCCACGATCAGGAGTCGATCAATCGGACTCTCGAACTCACAGAAGAGAATAAATCGATCACTTTCAACGCTGACTTCAAGTAAACGATACGCCAGTCCATCACAAAATTCCCGCAAATTCCAGCGAACTATTGAGGCGAAGATACTCAGAGATTTCCTTGCCCTTTACTCCTTGCCAAAGCATCCTCTTCGCGCTAAAAATTTCACAGAACAAGCTTAAAAAACAGTCGTAAAAATAGCGCCAAGAGGTACGTCATGAGGTTTTCACCGAAGCGTCGCGAGTTCACGCTCGCGACCATGCTGACTCTTCTCTTCTCCTCGGCGATTGCCGAAGCCAAGGTCTGGACCGTTCCAGCGAGTGATCGTTTGGAATTTGATGCGCAGGAAGCTCTGATTCTCGCTCAACCCGGAGACACGGTTCAACTGCCTGCCGGTCGCTTTCAAATGCGTGGCGAACTCACCATCAACACGCCCTACATCACGCTTCGTGGTGAGGGCATGGATAAGACAGTCCTGATCTACGGCGACGACGCTGTGGGATCGCAGGCCATTTATGGTGCCGCCGATCACATGACGATTGAAGACCTTGGTGTCGTTAATCAGCCCGGCGACGGTATCAAGATCATCGGTGCTAACGGAGCGACGATCCGTCGAACGAAAGTGGAATGGACAGAGAAGGGCGCGCTTGATAACGGCGGCTACGGTATCTATCCTGTTCAATGTTCAAATGTTCTCGTCGAAGACAACGTTGTGAACGGCGCTTCCGATGCGGGTATCTATGTGGGTCAATCGCATAACATCGTCGTGCGTAACAACCGCGCTGAGTATAACGTTGCTGGCGTTGAGATCGAAAACTCTCAGAACGCTGACGTCTATGATAACTTTGTGACGAACAACACCGGCGGTATCCTCGTCTTCAACCTCCCTAACCTCCTCGTACAGGGTGGACAGGGCACCCGCCTCTACAATAACGTGATCTATGCGAACAACTTTAAAAACTTCGCACCTCCCGGCAACTCGGTTGCAACTGTTCCGCAAGGCACAGGCATTC
>SEDW01000931.1 GCA_004193325.1 Pseudomonadota bacterium
ATCATCGCATCCATCGTGTTGATGACCCGATAGGCGATTGCGAGAGGCACTCCGCCGATACAAA
The DNA here is from genome assembly GCA_004193325.1 of Pseudomonadota bacterium. Taxonomy (GTDB): domain Bacteria; phylum Bdellovibrionota_B; class Oligoflexia; order Oligoflexales; family Oligoflexaceae; genus Oligoflexus. The sequence goes on from SEDW01000931.1 coordinate 65, forward strand.
AATAAAAGATGGGAGCGACAACACTGTCGCAAAGATTTTCGGCAAGAGAACTTGCTGCTCCTTCCACCAGCTCCTCTTCCGTCAACTGCGAGGCATCACGACTGCAGAGACTGCGGAGATCGTTTCGGGCTTCATTAAGATCTTTCCCGAGATTTTCTTCGACCGCCTTGGCCGCTGCTATAAGAGCTTTGAGCGCGAAACTGGCTTTGAGAAGGAGAACCGCAAGCGCAATTCTAAGAATAGCGTCCCCGAGCGAGGCCAGCGCGAGGAAAGAGAGCAACCAGAACAGGCCAGGAATGAGAATGGCGATAAGGATACCGCCGGCCTTTTCCACCGACTCAGATTTACCAAGAAAGAATTTTTCCGAAAATTTAATGCACTTGCCCATCCAGACCACGGGATGCACAGCATTTGGATATTCGCCCAGAGTCTGGTCGATTATAAAAGCGAGAAGCAGCACGATACAGCTTTCCAAATACAATTATTGACCCGCCTGAAAGCTGTGCAATGGAATTCTAAATCCCATGACGGTGAAATAGACTTCCTTAGCCGATCGGCCGATGCCTTGCTGGAGTCGACCGTTGAGATCGCGAAAGCGGCGGGACAAAGCATGCTCCGGAACAATCCCGAGGCCCACTTCATTGCTCACCAGAATCAAGGTTTTGCAGCTCAGAGAGAGCTGACTCAAATCGTAATATATGGAAGCTTCGCATTCGGCATCAGTCTTATCGCTGAAGATGAGGTTACTCAACCAGAGCGTGAGACAATCGATCACCACGGCATCCCACACTTTACCTTCGGAGAAATCCTCTGCGAGATTGGTAGTCTTCTCCAAAGTCTTAAAATCAGGCCGTTCGAGCTTATGCTGTTCGATTCGATCCGTCATCTCCTGGTCGAAGGCCTGAGCGGTAGCGATGAAGAGACGCTCATCTCCTGCTTTACGAGCCAACTCAAGGGCGGTACTACTCTTGCCCGACCGGGCACCACCTGAGATCAATATCAAACGACAATTATTATCGATCTTTAGCATCGTCATAATCCCTTTGCTGCGAGCGCGCGTTCTTCGGCTTTTCGTTGCGCACGCCCTGCTTCGGTTTCGTTCCAGACCAGGATACCGCGGCGAATGACATCTAAGCAGGCTTGCCCGATTGCACTCCCCACTGCTGTGTGTTTGCCTGCGTAATCTTCGAAGGGCCCAACATCAGGGCAAAGAATGGCCTGACAATCGGTGCCTGTCCCCGTGGCGATTAGGCCCGATACCCGGCTGACAACCTTTGCATCCATGATTGCTGCGGTCTTGGCTTCCGTCATGATCGCAAGAGCTTCAACCATCGCCGCATCGGATAAGCTCACGTTTACCCGACAGGCAAGATTGATCGTGCGGCTCGACTCGTAGATGTTGACAGGATCACCCGCTCTCAACGCATTGCCAAGACCCGTAGTGGCAATGGCCTGCACTTCTATCTCGCCGAGGCTCACCGAAGCTTCCTGATAGAATTCAAGATAGGCACTGGTGAGAAGGATAAGCTTTTCAGAATTGAGATCTTCATCCTGAAACTGATTCCGAATCAGTTC
>SEDW01000932.1 GCA_004193325.1 Pseudomonadota bacterium
CCTTCTGCGTCTCTATTTAAAACAGTGACGACTGCCGCTGGTCTTGAAATGGGTGCAATCGACCCAGAGATCACCTTGAGCATGTTTGGCGGCTGCGCCCGTGTGAACCCACGCGGGATCTGGCCTCCCGTTGAGAGCCGTCGTCCTTCTGATGGTCTCTCACTCAGAAGAGCTTATGGTCACTCTTGTAATGGCTTCTTCGCCAAGCTCGCGGTCAATAGCATCGGCCTCGGTCCGATCGTGAACATGGCTCACAAGCTTGGATGGAATAATCCGGATCTAGCGTCCGACTTCTTTCTCACCCCAAGTCCTCTCCGTGAACCGAATGCTGCGTCATCGAGTATCCACACCATCGGCAAATTCGCTGCAGGGTTTGGATCAGTCGGTATCTCGGCAGCTCATGCGGCATGGCAATATCAGGTCATCGCTAATGATGGTCTCGCAATTCCCATCCATATCTTCAAAGACAGCGTGAATCCCGATGCAAGCAAAGATGGCATCCGCGCTCTTGAAAAAGAGACGGCCGTTAATCTAAGAAGCATCATGGAGAGCACCGTCCTTGCAGGAACAGCTACCAACGCCTTCAAAAGGGGGGGTCGTCTGAAGCTTCTAAGAAATGAAGTGGGCGGCAAGACCGGAACGCTAACAGGAAGTAACCCACAGGGATTAACGACCTTGTTCGCCGGTATGTACCCGATCGAGAATCCTGAGATCGCGGTCACTGCGATCGTTCTTCTCGAGAACCTTTGGAAGTTTAAGGCGAGTAACCTGGCAGCTGAAGGCTTCATGGCTTACTACGATTACAAGCTCCAAACTTCAAGCGCGCTCAATGCAGCACGCAAGAATGGTTCGCGAGTCACAACTCACTAATCCTTCGAATTTCTCCCAATTTTTCGATATCAAACATCGAAAAACACGTCTTGCAGACGCTATGACCATCTGTTAGCAATTTAGACTGCTAGCAGATGATTTTGGGAGGCCTTATGAACTATTCGATACCGGTTGTTGACCTCAACGATTACCTCTCAGGCGATGCCGATCGTCAGCAGGCATTTGTTCGTGGAGTTGGATCCGCTCTTCAGGAGATTGGCTTCTTCGCACTTACGAATCACAGTGTTTCCGCAGATCTCATCCGCGAATCCTACTCCGAGACTCAAAAACTCTTCGCTCTTCCCACAACAGAAAAACTAAAATATGAAGTGCCAGGCCTCAAAGGTCAGCGCGGCTATACGTCATTCGGCAAAGAGCATGCAAAGGGTTCGAAGGCTCCAGACTTGAAAGAGTTCTGGCACGTCGGTCAGGAACTCGAAGCGCCTCATAAGCTAGCGGGTCTCTATCCTAAAAATGTTTGGCCAACAGAGCTCGATCATTTTGAGAAGACAACGCGCGAAGTCTTCCAAAAGCTCGAGTTTGCGGCATTAAAAATACTCGAAGCGTGTGGCCTCTATCTCGGAGAAGACAAGAGCCGTATTCGTGATACAGCGGTCGATGGCAACTCCATCCTTCGTCTTATCCACTATCCGCCCATCTCTCCTGACAAGGATCCAAACAGTATCCGAGCCGGAGCCCATGAGGACATCAATCTCATTACTCTGCTCATTGATGCAACCAGCTCAGGTTTGGAATTGATGGATCGTAACGGCAAATGGATTCCAGTTGTGACACCTAAGGGCTGCATCATCGTCGACGCGGGCGACATGCTTCAGAACCTCACAAACGGCTTCTTCAAATCGACTACTCATCGTGTTGTGAATCCAGACAACAGCCGGGAAGCTCGTTACTCGATGCCGTTCTTCATGCATGCACGTGGTGAGGTTCCTCTCAATCCTCTGCCATCCTGCATCGAAGCAACTGGCGGTAAGCAGACATACCCTGACATCACAGCTGACGCGTATCTAATGAAACGTCTAAAAGAAATCGGTCTTGCGTAAGACCCAATAGAAAAAGCCGAAGGGGCGTTAGCTCCTTCGGCTTTTTCATATCCAATATATCCCCGCGCGAAGCGCGAAATCCATCCCCGCCGAAGGCGAAACAAAGGCCCCGCGCAGCGAAAACTAACTTAGGCTCACTACCAATTACTAATTACTACTTACTAATTTCCTCGTCCCCGCAGCCA
>SEDW01000129.1 GCA_004193325.1 Pseudomonadota bacterium
CCATAAAGATTCTCAAGAATTGGCGCGCGAAAGCTCGATCCGTTTTGATGACAGCTCGTACAACCGTTGTCCTCGATGAGAACCCAGCCCCGTTCGGCAACTGTGGAAGAGGCGAGGCGCTCGGCTTTATTTGCGGCGTTGTAGAGATAAAAGCAGGCCCCGGCGATGATGAGGAGGGGTGTGCCGATGAAAATCCAGGTTTGAGTCTTCATGCTTTACTCGCAGATGAGTGGGAATAACTCTGACGAGTGTAAACCATCGGTCCGGAAAAAGCGGGCCTTTTGTAAATCGAAAAACAAAAATCCCCTCGGGCAGGAGCCCGAGGGGATGGAATATGGCGATGAGAAAACTCTTAGTTTTCGCTTAGTGCTTAACTTCCGAATCGTGATCTTCAAGGACGACGTGAACGCGGTGCTTTGCAGCCTGCTTCATGAGGTCGCCACGGAATTTTTTGATATCGAAAGCGATGCCGCACTGTTCATCAGCGAGATGGAACACAGCTTCAGAAATCGCATCACCCAAAGCGTAACGCTCTTCTTCTGGAATCCCAACCGAATCGAAGAGATCATCGAGAGCGGTTTCGTCGCTCACAACACCTTCGTAATGATCAGTGGCACGGGTGAGAGAATCGAGGAGGATCGTGTCCGCGCTCAAAGCTTTCATCGTGACGAAAGTCGGAAGACCAGTCGATGGATCGCGTTTGATGTTGAAGCTATAGGCGCAAGTGATATCTGGCACTTCTTCAATCGAAGGAAGCGAGATGCGAAGAGCGAGGAGGGCGCCGCGCGCGTGGTTCAATGAAAGCCACTCTTCATCGAGGTCATCGGTGATGATGTAGTCGGTCAAAAAGCCAACAACAGCTTCAGCAGCAAAGGAGAGCGACTCTCCCAAAGAGTGAAGACGGCCTTCGTCATCGACAAAGACATCGACGAAATCGTCGTCGTCTTCAAAATCTTCATCATCATCTTCGAAATCGTCGTCCTGGTATTCGTCAGCTTCGGCCAGTTCAGCCTGAAGCACTTCGTCGGTCTCATCGATGATGATTTCTTCGAGGTGGTAAGGCGCTTCATAGACTCGGTCGGTACGATCGTCAGAAAAGGAAAAGGATGCTTCGAACGTCGCAACAAGTTCGTCAATATTTACGCCAAGATAAGAAATCATCATTCGCTCCTTAATTTCGCAGGCAAGTCCTCGGGACCGGCCCAATCGAGGATTTGTTACAGGACGCATCGGGGGAGGTCAATGCAAATAGAAGGCTTTATTGAAATGTCGATAAGGATCGAGGCTGGTCAATTTCCTGTATTTTCCGGCCAAAGAAAAGGGCGGACCCATGAGGTCCGCCCGATTTCAGTAAAATCTGGAAAAGATCAGTAATCTCCATCGTCCATACGATAACGCGAGTTGGTAAAGCAGGGGCGGCAGATCTTAAAGTTGATCGCTTTGCCCATACTGCGGCCACATTTCTCACATATCGAAGGCCAGGCGATCTTATCCGATTCCTTGGCGCCTTTGCCCTGCGACAAGAGCATTTCCGAACGACGATCCAAATCCTGACGGAACGAGATCGTGTGGGCCCGCTCTTCCTCATTGAGAGAAAGGTGAAGGTAAGCCGTTACCAGGCCGCGCTCGAGCTCACAGGTCTTCAGATCCAGGCGATCGACCTTGTCGAGATGCTCAAAGGCATCTTCGGGCCGAAGGTGGATGTTGTACTTCGCAAAGGAGCGAATCAAAGCACGGAAGAAGAAGTAGTGCGAATCTTCGTTCAGGCGCAAGGGAAGCCGTGAGAGGAAGAACTTATGGGACAGACTCGGGGGATAACGGCAGGTGCCTTCCTCCTTGAGTTCGACCAGATATTCTTCCAGACAAAGAGCCGCTTCCGAGAGCGAGGGCGATACGTAGCGGCGAATACTGTCGTTGTTCGATCGATAGGTAAAGGCCCCGAGGATATCGACGAGGTTATCCGTTTTCAATTCTTCGGCGAGGACATCGATGTGAAGCATCAGAGGTTCGGCGACGAGGCTCGAAATGCTCAGAGGATTCATGTCTTTCGAAAGCGCCCGCTGAAGGTAAGGGAGATCGCCTTGGCCAATGACGGCAGCAACACCCTCTTCACCCGTGGCAATGCCATTTGAAAGAGCGTAACGGCCTGCACGACCCGCGATCTGCAGGAACTGCGAGTGCGATAGATCGACGATGCTTTCGCCGTTGTATTTTTGGGTTTCCATGAAGACGACACGGCGGATCGGGAGGTTGAGTCCCATACCAATTGCATCGGTCGCAATCACGATGTCGGTGTCACCCGTACGGAATTTCTCGGTCTCAGCGCGGCGAACCTCAGGAGAGAGACCACCGTAGATGACCGATGCTTTAAGACCGCTTTTGCTCACGAGCTGTTTGGTGCGTAGTACACCGTCGCGACTAAAGGTAATCAAGGCGTCGCCACGCATCAGATCTTTCACTGACTTGAGCGGCTTGGGTTCGACGCGAAGGGGAGACAAACGTTCTTTGTAGACGAAAGTGATGCTCTCGCCAGTCAGCGAGGTCAATCGTTTCAACACTTCCGAAGAAGCCGCTGAACCAAGGAGATAAATCTTCTTCGCCCGAATGCCGAGAATTGCAGCTGTCCAGCTCGCGCCGCGGTCGGGGTCGGCCAGCATCTGCACTTCATCGATGATCGCCACATCAAAGTCGCGATCGTAGGGGCATTTTTCAACAGTCATGGAAAAGTGTGTGGCGTTGTCGCGCGACGAACCAAGACTTTCTTCGCCTGTTTCGAGGCGCGCTGCAAGGCCTGCCCCAGCGAGTCGCTCGTAGTTCTCAAGAGCCAGGAGGCGAAGCGGAGCGAGATAGACTCCGGTTCTTGCGGTCTTCAGAGCTTCCATCGCTTCGTGAGTCTTGCCCGAGTTCGTTGGGCCAAGGACAGCGACGTGTTCACGACCGAGTCTGTGGGCGCCTTCAAATACGCTTTCATAGGAAGAAAAGCGGCGATCGCGAGAGATATAGAAGCCACGAAGCGTTGCCGTCAGCAGCGTTTCCGTATTCTTCGTCAACCTGGAAATGCCAGTGAGTTCTCCGGTAAAGGCTTTAAAAGCCTGAGCCAGGTGATGCTCCTGATTGCTGACGTTGAGTTCAAGAGCCTTGATTTTTTCTGCTGCGAGATGAGGGGTCACCTCTTCATTGCCGGCTTGAGGTGCCTTGGCTTTTTCTGCCGCGAGATCCTCTTTGAAGCGCTGAAGGAGTTTGTTCGTACTTGCTATACGGCTTTGAGCCTTGCGCAAATGCGGATAGGTCTTCCAGAACTCGGCGAGCGAGCTATCAAGAACGTTCTGACGATCCTGCCGAGTCTCGATAGAGCGGCCGAGGGACAGGAGTTCATAGAGAGAGTGAATTTTGAGAAAAAAGCGTTCGTGCACACTTTCAAAAGCGCGACGAAGGGTTGAGGGATACGCAAGCGATCCTTCGTAATATGCGCCGTAAAGCGCTGAGAGGCGAAGATCTTCCGCAAAAATTTCGGGAAGGCGGAGAACGGCTGTGGCCGAATCCGCAGGGTTTGCCAGAAGAGCGGCATAGGCTTCGATAAAAGCCTTATCTTCTTGCCGTCTTTTCTCTTCGAGACGAAGCGTTTCCTCACGAGCCTTGCGGGCATTGGCAGCTTTTTTTGCAGCTCTTTCCTCGTGACTTAGCTTGTTCTTCGAAGGCTTGGCTTTCTGTTGGGACATTCATTTTCCTTAATGGGCGATAAAAATTCGGGCGGGAGCAGAATCCTAAGCGGTTCACCATGTCAGGAAGTAGGCGTCTGGCTTAAAAGGAGGCTGGGCGCATCGCCCTTTCAGCTTAAGGTATAACCCAAAATACGCCGAAATTCAATCAAGGGTCCGATGAAGTCCGTACCGAAGGCTTGCCATAAAGGCGAGTTTCATATAGTTTGCCGCTTCCCGGACCCCCTTATCACTCATTGGGCGGATATTCCTGCATGCCTAGGTTGAAAGCTCTTCTGCGAAAAGATGATCCCTTCTTGAAGCCCGTGCGCCTTGCGGGAAACAGCTTTCCCGGCATATGGACGGAAATGATGCCGAAGGGACTTTTTAGCCTGCGTTTTCCTGAAGAGCGCCGCGCAACCTGTATGAATTGTCCGAAATCCTGTTATGACTCTTTCCGTCCCGATTATCGCTGCTGCACCTATCATCCCCGCATCTCAAATTTTCTTCTTGGTCTCGGTTCCGAAACCGAAGCGGGTGATCGCGCGATCGATCGCCTTCTGGCCCGTGGAATGCTCTTGCCCGAAGGCATGTATTCGACTCCAGGGCAATGGATCGACTTTCTGGATGATCAGCAGCAGGATTCTTTCGGCAGCAGCGAAAAAGTGCTTTGTCCCATGCTCGACGAGAAGACGGGCTACTGCGATGTTCATGCTTTCCGCAACGCGGTCTGTTCCACCTTCTTTTGCTTTTCAGATCATGGTCAGACCGGTGAAAACTTCTGGGTGCAAGTACAAACCCTTGGCAGTCAGATCGAACTCGTTCTTGCGCAGTGGTCGCTCGTTAAAGCCGGCTTCGATCTCGATCGCTACTTTAAAGCCTTCGATAGTCTCGCGAGCAGAATCCACGAAGTCTCAACTCCACATGGATGGACAGAAGAGGCTCTCTCCGCACTCTGGGGCGACTGGCGCGGGCGTGAGAAAGAACTGATGCGTGAGTGCGCAGCGATCATCACCGAGCATCGTGAGGATCTCTGGGCTATTGCCAATTCTCAAGTCATCCGCGAATCGATTCCCTTCGATCGCGCGATGGATACCATTGTTCCGGAACATCTCGAAGATGAAGTCGAAGGCGAGGAGCTTGAGGAAGGCGAAGAAATCACACTTCGTCCGAGCGATACTTGGGAGGAATGTCTCGAGGCTCATGCTCGGCTGTGGAATTGGCCTAAGGGAACTTTTGTCCTGAGTCCAAACGTGAGCTTTGTGCCTAACGCCAGGGAAGATGCTGAAGAACAATTTTACAAAGATAAAGATGTCTTCATCGAATATCGCTTCGCGAAGGACCAGGACTTCGAATGGCGCCTTGGTATTACGCAGGCCGAACGAGACTTTCTAAAGGTCTTTGATAAGGAAGGCGGAGGCAGGCCTTTGGATAGTAAAATCTTTGATGCCGAGGGTGCTTTGCTCTTGCCTCATCTTCAGGACTTTCTCACCGAGATGCATAATAGAAAGGTTCTCTGGCCTAAAAAGTGACTCTTAATAAGCCTCTGAAAGCAGGGGCTTCTCTTCTTTTAAAAATCCTCAATGATTTCATGCTTTCCTGATTTTTCCATCATTTCCCTCCCTGAAACTCATCGAATTAATCTCCCGATTTCCTTATGAATCTATAGACTTGCGTGAAAGTTTGTGGAGCTTTGATTCCGGGCCGATAGAGTTTTTAAGTCAGTCAGGCGAAAGGAATCTTATGCTCAAGAAATCTTTGTTTTTCACACCCGTGCTTCTCTCACTCTTGATGCTCAGTTGCGCCGAGAATGAAGGGTTCAAGTCTAGTGTTAATACCAAGACTCTAGCCAAGTCTGATGACTCCAAAGCCGAAGCTCCACCGATCGTGGCACCGATCACTCAGCCGCCAGTGACTACTGCTGATAATGATGCAACGGAAGTTGTTGTGGAAGCGGTTACAACCATGGACTCCTTTGCAGAACCTGCAGCAGAGACTCAGTTGTCGGTAGTTCGAAAACTCGAAGTTGTGCTTCCTTCCGCCGAGCTTCGCTCAGGTAAGAAAACACTTCAGGCCAAAGCCATAATCACTGGTGCCGGAGCGGCGGCGATCAGCTGGAAGATCTCCGGTCCATCGGGTATCGACCTCGGTTCCATCGATGGTAAAGGTCTTTATACAAGCCCTGCCGATGAAACGATCAAAGCTTCGATTCAGATCGTGGCGTCACTCATCGACGATCCAAGCATTTCCGATAAAAAGCCTTTGGCATTGGTTCCGGTTCAGCAGCTCTTCGTGGGTTGTAAGGTTGGTAACACAATCTTTCCAATCACCGGCGACATCTTTGAGCTAGCGGCTGAGACTAAAAAATTGCCAGACTTTGCTGCCATCGCCTCGACCAAAAAAGAAACCGTCTGTATGGACAAGTTTGATATTCCAAACCAAGGCTGGTTGTCGGGGTTCCCGGCTTCTCCGAAAATGGTGGAATGGTTTGCGATCAAGTTTACGTCCACACTCATCATTCCTAAAGACGGCGACTACTCTTTCCGTCTCGTGTCTGATGACGGTTCCAACTTTCTGATCGATGATAAAATGGTTGTCGATCACGACAATCAACACTCATTCAGTGAGAAGTTTGGTTCAGCCAACCTCAAAGCTGGTAAACACAAGATGTCGATGGGTTGGTTCATAGGTAAAGCCGATGTTAGCTGTCGCCTCCCAGGCTGCGTCCTCTTCGGTGGATGAGGCGCTGAAGAGTTCAATGTAGCCGCCCAGATCTCCAGCAATATCGTGGCCCAGCACCATGGAGGTATCGAGCTGGGTGTGATACTTTTTGTTCGCTTCGTTTTTGAGATAGTTGAATTGAGCCATCATTCCCAATTCGAATCCGTTAGGGAGCTCGAGCCCGATGGGTATAACCAAGCCGCCTTCATACTCGTCGTTACCGAGATCATCGTCAGCAGTCGGGATCTTCACAAAGGGAATCAATCCAAGAGAGATTGGACCACCTTCGTTCCCCATAAAGTTAATTTTGTAGCGAATCGTTGTATCTCCAATACCGGTATTGGTATCGCTCTCGCCCGCGGTCTCGACTTTTTGCTCGAGATGGGGATCGAAGATGATATTGAGTTCAGTCGATTGCGTGAGGCCCATTCTTAGGTTGAAGGATCCGATTGCGGTTTCGCGCGTTTTGATGTCCTCGGATTTCATCTCATCGATCGAGGTATTGTAGAGATCCATTTCAATCTGATAATGCCCGGCATCGACAGTGGTGGCGCCTTCGGTGGCATCAGGGCGATCGGTGGACATCTCTCGAAGGTGTTCCACTGGGGTCGGATTGAAGAGGGTGTAGCTTGATTTGTCGACTGGCTCGGCAAAGGAAAGGTCTGTCACTCCCAAGGTAGCGAGAGGAAGTACGAGAGTAAAAATAGAGCCGAGAGTCTTTGACATAAAGTTCCTTCACATAGAATGTGTGATCTAAAAGAATCATAAAACATACAAGAAAATGGCAACGAGACGTACTTTACATGCGATATTAGGTGAACTAGCGTAATAAGGTCAAACACCATCGCAACTGGTGAAAACACTCAAGCACGAGATTCATCATGAATAGCCAATGGACAATTAGCAAGCGATTGAGTCTCCTGGCGATTCTCAACTTTCTAATCCTGGCGCTCGTCACAGCGCTTTTTAACATCAATATCCAGAATCTCGGGTCGCAGCTTCTCAGAATTGGTTCCGTCCAGATTCCAGCGATACGTGCGATGAGCACCACAGACATGTTGCATGACGGATTGCGTGCAACTGTGTTCCGGGCCTTTGTTGGTTATTATGAAAAAAACCAGGACGAAATAAAAAATGCCAAAGAAGAAAGTGATGAATTTACTAAAGAGATAAATTCTCAGCTCAAGATTATCAGTGGGCTCGATGTCGAACCAGCGACGAAAGCGGAAGTGAATTCCGCTTTGGCCTTGGTGGATCATTACACTGCTGATGCTAATAAGATTATCTCTCTTCTGGCTGCTGGCCAGGGCGAAGAAGCCCTAAAGTCCAAACTCGGTTTCCAAAAATCGTTTAAGGACCTGGAAGTCATCTTGGGGAGCCTCGGGGAAAAGATTGAAAAGGAAACGAACGCGGGCCTGACTGCCAAGAGTTCGACTGCGACTCATGCCGCGCTATTAATCGCTGCGATTACCGCCGTTGTCAGCGTTCTGCTGTCAATTTTTATGGGCAGGCACCTGGTGCGGGCCCTTACTCAGATCGTGGAGAAACTTGAGATTCAGAGGGACGCTCTGCAGGAGCACACAAAATCGCTCGATAATTCGGTCGATCTCGTCAGTCGTGCGGTGGAACATCAGGCAGCTGCTATTGAGCAGACCGCCTCAGCGCTGGAAGAAATCAATTCCACGGTCAAACGGACGGCTGAAAATGCACGAAACCTGGCTGCGAGTTCCAGTACGAGCAGCAGGACAGTCGAATCAGGGCGAAAAGGTGTTTTGAAGGTGATCGAGGGTATGAGCGGAATAAGAAGCGCGAATGATCGGGTTGCCGATCAGGTCGAGACCAGCAATCAGGAAATGCAGGGCATCGTCCAGCTTATTCATAACATCGAAGAGAAGACCAAAGTCATCAACGACATCGTGTTTCAGACCAAGCTTTTATCCTTCAACGCCTCGGTCGAGGCCGCCCGGGCTGGCGAACAGGGTAAGGGGTTTTCGGTAGTGGCTGAGGAAGTCGGAAACCTGGCTCAGATGAGTGGAACGGCAGCCAAGGACATCTCGGGCCTGATCGAGGCAAGCGTGCGCTCGGTCTCAAAAACAGTCGATAGCAGTCGACTGGGGATCAGTCAGCTTATGGGCGAGAGTGTCAAACGCCTCGAAGCCGGACAGGTTGTCGCAGACGAATGTGATCGCAGCTTTAAAATCGTGGCGGAACAGGTCGAAGAGGTTCGTGCGCGAAGCGAGGATATTTCCAACGCCATCGACGAGCAGACTCAAGGCCTGAGCGAAATAGGGTCCGCGATCGAAGTCTTCAACAACAGTATTCAGGAGAATGCCCGAGCCGCGAAGGAAACGGCGGAAATTGCCAACGGCGTGCGGGAACAGTTCGCGGATCTCGATCAGTTGATGAAGGAGTTATCGAGCCTGGTGAGAAAGACGCCGCAGAAGTTTGATATACCCGCATAAAAAAATCCCCAGTCCTTCAGTTGAGGACTGGGGATTTTTTTGAAGGACTCAAGACGCTTCTTTAGAAAGAGCTTCATGAATTTTGAGTGCCAGGGACTGATTCAAGCCATGCGACGTCATGTTGCCGACCACGCGGCCCTTGAGACCATAGCCGAGGAGATAGAGATCGCCGAGCAGGTCAAGAATCTTGTGACGAACGAACTCATCAGGGAAATTCAGCTTCGTGTTGATGACTTTGCCATCGTGGATGATAATGTGGGAGTTCAGATAGCCTGAACCTGCCATCCCGCGTTGCTGAGCGATGTCGATGTTTTCGAAGGTATTGAACGACCGAGCAGTGGCGATTTCCGTCTCAAACGAATGCTCGTTGGGAGAGAAGGTAAACTGCTGCTCAAGAATCGGAGCCGGGTAGTCGACCCGCATCACGACTTCGAAGCCATCAAACGGTTCGACGTAGACGTATTTTTCGCTCTTCTCTTCTTTGCCGATAATGATCTTCTTGTGAATTTCAATGTCCATGCGCAGCTTGTTCTGCACTTCGATTCCCGCTGCGGCAATGATGCGGCAGAAGTCAGCAGCTGAGCCGTCGATGTTCGGAATCTCCTCATCGACCTTGATCGAGGCATTGGTTATGCCCATCATGTTCAAAGCCGCGAGTAAATGTTCAACTGTTCGAATGCGGCGGCCGCTTTTCGATAGAACAGTGGAGTTGGCAGTAAAGGCTTTGCCTTCACCGAGTCGATCGAAGTTATCAAGAGCCGTGATGTGTCCTGGGATCGCAACGCCATCGAGAGTTCGGAAAATGATTCCGGTGTCGACGGGAGCTGGACTGATGATCACACCCGTCGGGCGGCCACTAAGGAGACCGACGCCGTTTAGAACGGCGTTTTTGCTTACGGTCTTTTGAAACTCTTTGGAAGGAGCAAGACGAGCGGCCTCACCCTTCATGAGATTGGCAAGATGTTCCGGGACGGTTCCGCTGGCCTGACGATCAGAGTTCTCACTGGTCGGCAAATGAACGGCAACTTTCTCAAGCAGAATATCGAGGTTCAGAGGCTTTTCAAGAAAGTCAGAGGCTCCGGCTTTCATCGCTTTGACAGCGATATCGATACCGGCGTGACCACTCATGAGGATAACCGGGAGATTAGGAAAATCAGCTTTCAGCTTTTTGAGAGCCTCGATTCCATCGATGCCTGGTAGCCAGATATCGAGAAGGATCAAATCAGCTTTTTCTGTTCTCAACCCTTCTTCCAAAGCTTCCGCACTGGAAAAGGTGAGTATGCGATAGGACTCGTCACCGAGAACCGAAGTCACACTCTTAAGAATCGATTCCTGATCGTCGACGACAAAAATAGTGGGCGGCTGTAGCATCGCTCTATTATCCTTCTTTTGAAAAGGTCCGAAACCTTTTATCAAAGATCGACCAAAGCCCCGGGCTTTCGTCGATTCCCATTCATCGTAGCACAGACTCAAAGACTTATGATTACTATAGGATGGAGCCTGTACACAGCTAATATTTGATAGCGTCAACATGATCAAGCTCATATTCCAAACGGTTTTTGGCAAATCGATTTTAAAGGTCATTGACCCTCTGGTTTGAGGAATACTTAACGACCAAATCCTGCAATTTCACGCTCCAAAATACCGAAAAATCGCTCATAAAATTCAATCAAATCATGCGTATACATAGCGACTAGCTGAAACGCCTAGTCACGCCCTCAAGTTCGTGACGCTCTTTTCCGATAAAAGGCTGCCTTGGCTCATTCCAAGGCAACGATTTTGGCGAAGAGCAATCGAGCTGGAGTGTCGCGAATGAAATCAAGGTTAACTCTAATCTCGCCTTTACTCACAGCTTGGCTCCTGAGCTCATGTAACACACCGCCGAACCTGCCAAACTTTGTGAAAAAGAAAGGCAAAACCCAAGACGGTACAGTCGAGCCCTCTACCGGGATCGGTGAGGAAATTGCCGGAGGAACTGGGACCGACGGCTACACCAATCTCGTTTGCAAACAGGAAGAAACCCATCGAGGCCTTCGCGCCTGGCGCCGCCTGAGCAATACGGAAATCATCAACACAGTGAAAGTTGTTTTTGCTGTTCCTGAAGCCACCGACTTCACGACTCTTCTCAATGACATTCCAAAGAAAGATATTTTTGATACCGTTCAGGCCAAAGAAAACTTTATGGAAGGCAATCGTCTGAAGGGTTACGTGAGCTTTGCGGAAAAGGTGAGCGCCGGCACAAACATGGCGAAAGTCTTTCCCTGCATGGCGGAGGGCGCTGCCTGTCTGACAAAACAAATGCCGATCATTGGAGCTGCCGCCTGGCGAAGACCATTGACTGCCGACGAAATCACACTCTTTACGACGCTCTACAAAAATCTCCTGCTCGACGGCGTAAAATCAGAGGCGACCTTTCCCTATATTATACAGGCGTTGATTCTGTCGCCAAACTTTATGTATCGCAGCGAACTCGGTAAGGCTAACGCCAGCGGTGAATTTGAACTCACCTCCTGGGAGATCGCGTCTGCACTCTCCTATCTCCTTTGGCGAAATCCCCCGGATGACAGGCTGAAAGAATTGGCGGCAAAAGACGGCTTAAATACCAGCGAAATTATAGCTGCGGAAGCCAACCGTATGCTCGCAGATCCCAGAGCAAAAGTCGCTATGGGAGATTTTGCTGAGATGTGGCTCGAGTCCAAACGTATCCTCAACGTAAACAAGCCTCAGCCTCAGTTCACCGACGCGGCTAAACTCGGATTGAGTGAAGAAGTGAAAAAATTCTTTGTGCAAACAATGTGGGGCAGTAAAGATGCCACCTACAAACAACTCCTGACCTCTACCTACACCGTCGGCGATCAGTCGACCGCTTTCGTCTACGGATCGCAGCCTCAGAGCGATGGCACCCTTCCCTTTGTACAGGAGCAGCGCCGCGGTATCCTCGGACAAGGGGCCTATCTTGCGAGCCATGCCTTGCCGGATCAACCAAACCCCATCACTCGCGGCGTTTACATCGCTGAGCGTCTCCTCTGCGTGGACTTCGCTCCTCCTCCAGCCGTAAAAATCCCTGAGCAGATGGCTGGTCTGAGTAACAAGGAACGTTTTCGCATTCACTCTTCCGCCCCCGCTTGCGCGCTTTGCCACGTGGCGATTGATCCGCTGGGATTTGCGATGGAGAACTTCGATTCTGCCGGCGTCTTTCGCTCGATGGATGCGGGTCAGCCGATCGCGATCAATATGGAAATGACGATCGACAAAAAGCAGGTGCAGGTGACGAGCCCCCAAGGGCTTAGCACATCGATCGCTGAGTCGCGTCAGGGTATGGAATGCTTTGTCCGTCAGACCTTTCGCTACACACTCGGTCGCATGGAATATGCGCAGCGCGAAATCAAAGGTGCTCCCATCACGTTTAAAGACAGCAATCAGGCCAAGCTTGATCAATGTCAGATCAATGCTGCCACCGACGCTATGGTGAAAGCCGGCGGATCTCTGAAAAGCGCCATCGTCGCGATGGTGTCGAGTCCAGCCTTTCGCATTCGCCTCATAGGAAAACTCGATACGAACGCCCTTGGTTTGCTTGGAGGAGAGCACTGATGAAAACAAAAGACAGCATCACTCGTCGTCGATTGATCGAGAGCACAGCCACGACTCTGCTTCTCATGCCTCTTCTTCGCGTCTTTCGTGAAACGGAAGCCTACGGGCAAGGTGTGGCCGAACCCAACGCCATCTTCGTTTACTTTGGTGCGGGATCTTACCGCGATTCCTTTTTCCCTAAAGGCAATGCCAACGGCATCGATAGCTTTCCAATTGTGACTGCGCCGCTTGCCGCTCACAAAAACGATCTCACCTTCTTTCAGGGGCTTTCGACCCGTGGTGCGAGTAACCATTACGGTGGACCAAAACAAGTCTTTGCCGGCTGGACTCAGGGTTATGCTGGTGCTAATGCGATGCCTTATTCTCTCGATCAGATGCTTGCCGACCGGATCGGTAAGAACTCTCGTAAAAAGCTGGTTAACGTCGGAGTCATGTCGACTCTCGATGGCGCCAGTGCAGAAGCAGTTTCCTACAATGCTGCGGGTGCCTCGCAGCCGGCTCAGGACAATCCTAAGGCCGCCTACGATGACATCTTTGGTGGATTCACTCCGAGCAATCTCAGCGGCTCAAGTGGGCTCGCACTCGCAAACGAGCAGGTGGTCAGTGGCAAAAAACGAGTTATCGATTTCGTTCGTGGCGATATGAAACGCATCAAAGGTAGCTTGGGTCCCATCGAAGGTCAAATCTTCGAGGCGCATGTAACAGCTCTCGATGAACTCTACACCGATATCGTTCGTCTGGAAGAAATTGAAAAGGGCAAAGACATGGGCAGGGCAACCAACGGTGGCAATACGGGCGGTAGTACCAAGCCCTCCCGCTGCGATCCCAAAGCTCTCGAAGCACTATTGCCGACGGGCTCCAATCAGGGTTGGTATCAAAAGACTGAGATCAGTGCTTCAGTGTCCAAGTTTAACCGGCGGCTCATCGTCGAAGCGCTCGCTTGCGGCATCACAAAAGTCGCGACCATGCAGTACGGATTCTCAGACTGTGGTCGGGAATTTTGCTTCGAAGGTACACCAATCACCGGCATAGGCTATCACAGCAACACGCACGCAAACACTGCTGATCTCCACAACATTCAAGCCGCTATCATGAAAGAAGTGGCCTCGATAATTGCGGACCTGAAGAGCATCAAGGTTGGCGACAAAACACTTTTCGATCAGACTCTCATTATGACTTCGAGCGATATGGGAGACAATCCCAACAACCACGACGGCGTGAGTATACCCTG
>SEDW01000933.1 GCA_004193325.1 Pseudomonadota bacterium
TCGATGTCGATTATGCGAAGGGTCGTTGGAGATCGCCTGGTAGGCGACGTTCTTACGGTGGGCCGTGTGGAGATTGCTGACGAGGCGAAAATCCTCACACAGGAAGTCGTCGATCAGTATGATATGGGGATAATAATCGTCGCTGTCGTTCTCCAGGACGTAACGCCGCCGGAATCGGTTAAGGTGGCTTTTAACGATGTCAACGCAGCGAAACAGGAGCAGGAAAAGGCCATCAACGTTGCCGAGCGAGAATACAACAACGTGATTCCCGAGGCGAAGGGTAAGGCTGAACAAGTGGTTGCCGTCGCTCAAGGTTTCTCCCTTTCGCTCGTTAACCAATCAAAGGGTGATGCTTCGAAATATGATTCCATGCTCGCGGAGTTTAAAAAATCTCCCGATGTAACCCGCCGCCGGATGTATGTGGAAGCGATGGAGGATATCTACAGTAACCTCGAAAGCCTGGTTATAGTCGATCCTAACATCAAAGGCATTCTCCCTATGTACCCATCAGCCGGCACGACTCTACCGGCTGTTAAAGAAAGTGGAGCGGAAAAATGAAACAGACGAAATCCATCCCGATTGCGATTGCCGTAGTCCTTCTCTGCTTGATGGTCGTGAGCTCTGCCTACACCCTTCCCGAAGGCCGTCAGGCCCTGATCACTCAGTTTGGTCGGATCATAGGCACGCCCGTAACCTCCGCTGGACTGCATTTTAAGCTCCCGTTTATTCAAGACGTTCGGCTCTTCGACAAACGAATCCTTGAATGGGATGGCGATTCGAATCAAGTTCCGACCAAAGACAAAAAATTCATCTGGGTGGATACCACGGCCCGTTGGCGAATCATTGATGCCATCAAGTTCGCGCAAACCGTTCGCACCGAAGATGCAGCCAAGACCCGCCTTGATAGTATTCTCGACGGCGCCACGCGTGATGTGATTTCAAAGCATAATCTCGTGGAAGCCGTTAGAAATACGAACACCCTGCTCGATCAAGCCAAAAAACGCCGCGAGATGGTTAGCAACCAATCGAGCGATCAGTCTCTGACCGAAAAGATTGAGATGGAAGAAGAGATCACCGGCGAGCTCGAGTCAATCACGGTCGGTCGTGAAAAGTTGAGTGGCATGATTCACGAACGAGCCAAGAGCAATCTCGTGGAGCTCGGCATAGAGCTAATCGACGTTCAACTTCGCCGAATTGCCTATGAGAAGAGCGTTGAGGAAAAAGTTTATGAACGAATGATCTCGGAGCGAAACCGTATTGCCGAGAAGATTCGTTCGATTGGTAAAGGCGAACAAGCCAAGATTCGCGGTAAGCTGAACCGAGACCTCAAAGAGATCGAATCCACTGCCTACCGTCAAAGCCAGGAAATCAAGGGTAAAGCCGAAGCGGAATCCATCGCCATTTATGCCAAATCCCTAAGTCAGGATCCGTCTTTCTACGAGTTTACCAGAACTCTGGATGCCTACAAAAAAACTCTCAAAAACAAGGGCAGTATGGTGATGTCCACCGACTCAGACTTCCTGAAGCTCCTGCAAAAACGATAGGCACCCACTTCAATATGCCTGTCCCTGTTACTGCAAAATCTCCAAGACATATTCTCCCCCATCCTATAGCATGGGCGTCTGTAAAAGAGGCGG
>SEDW01000934.1 GCA_004193325.1 Pseudomonadota bacterium
TTGAAGGTCCTTACAAACTCGACGAGTACAAATACTAAGCAGCTGCCTCATCTTTGAGGTGATTTAAAAGCCTGTCCTCACAAGGGACAGGCTTTTCTTATAAGCACTCAACCCTCATTCTTCCGCAAATGACTCGACCGGTCCCATAAAATTGAGAAAATATTAACAGTTTTAAAGCTCGGCAATCCGCTGAAATCACTTCCAAAAAACACCTCCCCTCCCTCATAAAATTTTGTCGTTAAGTGAAATCATACTTTCGCCGAAAGGATCCATTGGATTTTCGTCTTTAAATTGGACGCAAAATCTCGAAGGGAGGAGACTTCATGAGAACATATAATGCGATTCTGGCAATGACCGTTGCCCTCATCATAGCATCCTGTAGCAAGGCCCCAGCGAGACGTGCTGGCGATGGCGGCGGTGGAGCGAACGCTGACGTTATACCTGTCGGTGTCGATACCGATGGCGATAAGATTCCTGACATTGCGGCGCCGGTCACCGCTTTGAGCTATACCACCGCTCTGCCAAGAATCACGCATGTGCAGTGGGAGAACTCCGTAAAGGACATCCTTCTCCTCTCAGCCGTTCCGGGGCTTGCAGGTACCTTCACCACCGATCCTTCGGGGTCCTTCTTTCGCAGCGACGGAAACCTCTTAAAAGTCACTCCGGCTCTCTGGAACGATTATCAGAGCGCCGCAGAAACGGTAGCCAGCCGTGTGACAGCCGATGCCGCACAAATCGCGAAACTTATTCCTGAAGGCACGCCCGCGAGCGGCGAGGCTCGTGCTAAAGCAATTATCGCTCCGATCGCCAAACGCGCATTTCGTCGGCCTGTAACGGATAGTCAGCTGGCGCGGCTAATAGCGCTCTATAATAAAGGGCCGGCCGTGTCCGGAGTCAAAGATGCGACGGCTGCAGGACTTCGCTTGGTTATCACCGCGATCCTCCAATCTCCGCACTTTATGTACCGCACAGAACTAGGTAAAGGCTCGGTTGGCCTCACTTCGCTAAGCGCTTATGAAGTCGCGTCGAGACTTTCTTTTGCGGCCTGGAACACCATCCCTGACGAAGCTCTTCTGAAGGCTGCTGAGAGCGGCGAGATCCTCACCGAGGAAGGCCTGAAGACTCAGGTCAAACGCCTCGTCGATGACACGCGTGCCGATGCGATTCTACTCGACTTCTATGAAAGACTTTTTGATGTCGCAAGTTTCGTCGACACCAAAAAGGATGCGAAGACTCTTGGCTACTGGCCAGACGATATGGGCAAAACCCTTGTCAAAGAAGCGGAACTCTTCATCCGTGAGACAGTCATTAAGGAAAAAGGCGGCATCACTCAGATTCTCACCTCTCCCTATGCTTTTGTGAACAGCAAAACCGCTCCGATCTATGGCGTCGACTCCCCAAGCGGAGACGCTTTTGAAAAGGTCGAACTCGACCCTAGTCAGAGAGCAGGTCTTCTGACTCAAATCGGTTTTCTCGCTCGTCGTTCCAAAGAAACGGAATCCGATCCCATCCACCGTGGTGTGGTCGTCGCGACGAACGTCCTCTGTGCGGATCTCAGTGCGCCTCCAGGCACTTTCCCGCCCCTTCCGGCTGAACTCCCTGGCAAGACAACCCGCGATCGCGTGGAAGCTCACAC